>JAGHBG010000182.1 GCA_021161105.1 Thermotogaceae bacterium
AACAAATTAAGAACGGCTTTGTTGAGTGAAAGCCTAAACTTTGAAAGAACAAATGCTGCAGGTAATGAAACAAGTAGTACTATTGCTAAAGTTCCAAAGGAGATAATGAAACTATTTTTCATATATGGTAAAAGTGTTAATAAAGCCTCTTTGTAGTAAGAAATTTCTGGATTTGGAGGAAAAATATAAGGAGGTTTATGAAAAATTTCTTCAATAGATTCAAATCCACCAATAGCAATAAAATACAGAGGTAATACAATTATGAATGTTGAAATGAACGCAAGAGATGTCCAAAGCCATTTTCTCTTTCTTTTCACCCGGCTATCCCTCCTCCACTCTTATTCTGCTCATCAAACCTACAAGAACTGTGACTATGACCAGCATAATTATTACAACTGCTGCTGATTCCCCAAATCGAAATCTATCAAACGCCAGTGAATAGGAGAAGGTACTGAACACGTGCGAGGCTCCACCAGGTCCTCCTTTTGTTACTATCCAAACTAGATCAAAGACCTTCATGGTAAAAATACATCCAAGAATAAGTGCAGTTATAATAACAGGTTTCAAAAGAGGGATTGTAATATAAATTACTTTTTCCCAGCTAGATGCACCATCTATATCAGCGCTCTCGTATAGTTCTTCTGGTATTTCTTGAAGGCCAGTGTAAAGTAGTATAAAGTTAAAAGGAATTCCCAGCCAGATGTTTGCAATTGCTAGTGAATATATAGCAAGTTTTTCACTTGTGATCCACCTGATGGGTTCTTGAATTAAACCCCAAGATGCAAGTAAATTATTTAAGAAACCATTATCACTGAACACCCATCTAAAATAAGTTCCACTTACCATAATTGGCATTACCCAAGGAATCATTATTAAAGCTTGAAGTACTCCTTTCAGAGGGAAATCATGGTTAAACAGTAAAGCGAGAAGGAATCCTATTATTAATTGAAAAAAGATCGAAAGAACCGTGAAAATAAGCGTATTAAAAACTGCTTTCCAAAAAAGAGAATTTCTGAAAATTTCAGAGTAATTAGATAAACCTACAAATTTTGCTGTTCCTCGTATATAGGTAATTAAGTTTACATCCTTAAGACTTAAAATGAAATTATAGATGGTAGGGTAAATCCCAAAAATTAACACCAATATCAAAGAAGGCATTAAAAGAAAGTAAAGGGTAAATACTCCTTTTCTATTGACTTGCATTTAAAATCCCTCCTAGGAGAAATGAACCAAGTGTCTTTAAAAATTAAGCAAGGAGGGAGGTGTGTCCCTCCTTGCTTAATTCTATATTCTATTGTTCTCTTAACATTCTTTCTCGAGTTTTATCCAAAATATCTCTTGCCATTTTTTTAAACTTCTCAAACTCTTTTGGAGAGAAAAGGCCTTTGATATTTTTAGCTGCCTCTTTGAATGCCTCTTCGGGTGTTTGAACCCCTGTAAAGGCTCGCTGAATAGCCAGAGCTACTTCTTTAGAAACATCTGGATATTTATCTATTCCTCCGACTAAAGGCCTTGGAATAGCGTATTTTGCTTGTTCTAAGAATGGTTTTAACATCGGGCGCAGTTTGGCAATTTTTTCTGCATAAGAAGCCCTAGTAGGAATATGACCTGTCCAGTTTACATAATACTCCTCAATCTTCTCAACGTAGAGCATTTTTAGAAATTCCCAAGCATATTTCAGCTTCTTTGAATCTATGGTAGAAGAAATACCATAACATTCCCCGCCAAAGGGTACTAAAGCTTTCATTCCTTTTTTAGGAACTGGTAATGGTGCAACACCTACATCGCCGAGTTTTTCCAAAACATCGGGGGTTAAGTGCCAACCGAATTCCCAATTCCCATTAACCATCATCGCAACTTCACCATTTATAAACCATATCGAAAGGTCACCTTGACCACTAACGTTTACAACATCCCTTGGCATGTATCCTTTCTCTACTAATTCAGTTAAAAATTCTAACGCTTCTATCGCTGGTGGTTGATCAAGCTCAAATAAACTTCCACCATTCGTCCACAGGAAAGGTTCAAATTGCCATGTTCCTTCTTCACTAGCAGGTGCGCACATCGCAAACCCATATATACCAAGTTTCTCTTTTATCTTTTTGCAGGCTTCCAGCAGTTCATCCCATGTTTCTGGAACTTTTTCTACGCCGGCTTTTTCAAGCAGACTCCTTCTGTAGAAAAGAGCAAGATTGTTGGTATGAAGTTGTAGTGCATATATGCGCCCATCTTTACTTGTAACTAATCTGTGCCCTTCAAAGAAATCATTCCAGAAGCTTTCACCCAAGTCTTCCATAACCAGATCTGTTATATCCTTGTACACACCCGCTTCAATTAACTGGGGAACCCATGGATTATCAGCCATAATGATGTCTGGTAATGTTCCTGTGACTGCTTGTTGAAGAATTGTGGGTAATAACTCAGCAAATGGAATAAACACATGTTTCACTTCTACTTCTGGGAAACGCTTTTCGAATTCGGGAATTAAAACATTATCAATAAATCTGGCTGTTGCGTCTTCTTTGTTGAAATAATCTTGAACAATGAGTGTTACTTTTTTCTCTGAAAAAACTAATGCGAATGAAATAAATAAAAGCGCTACTAAAAGCACTTTACGCATACTAACCC
>JAGHBG010000177.1 GCA_021161105.1 Thermotogaceae bacterium
ATTCAATATATACCTTGTTCCTTGAAAAGCTGAAGAGTTTGTATAAAAAAGAGCTTGTAAATAACAAAAGGGCTCTTGCCTACTTGAAAGAAAAACGAAAGTTATCCGAAAAGGATATAATCAGGTTTGAATTTGGTTATTCACCCCCGGATTCAAAATTGCCTATTCTCGTTGCGAAGGAATTAAAGCTTTCCCTTGAAACACTTATGAAAACAGGTGTTGTGTTTCGAGCAGGCAAAGGAGTTAGAGATATATTTGAAGGCAGAATCGTTATCCCAATAAAAAATGAATCGGGAAGCACTATAGCTTTTGGCGGCAGGATACTGAACGAAGGAGAACCAAAATATATAAATTCAAAGGATACTAAGTACTTTTCAAAGTCAAGAACGCTTTTTCTGTTAGATCTTGCTAAAAGTCATATAAGAAAACTTGATATGGTAGTTGTAACGGAAGGATACTTTGATGCAATTGCTCTTCACAAAGCAGGAATTGAAAATACCATTGCAGTTCTTGGAACAGCTCTGACCCAGCAGCACGCTATCAGGCTCTCGAATTTGAGCAAAAACATAATACTTGCCTTCGACAGCGATGAAGCAGGTAAAAGAGCAGCTATAAGATCTATCGATGTTCTTCTTTCAAGAGGTTTTGATATTCTTGTAGTTGATTATGGCAAATATAAGGATGCAGATAATCTTTACACAAATGAAGGTACAAAAGGAATAGAGAAAGCTTTTGAAAAAGCCATAAGCTTTGAGAAGTTCATAGTGAATTACTACAAAGAAAGGTATGATCTGTCAACTCCAAGCGGTGTGGAAAGATTTGCCAGTGCTGTCGGTGAATGGGGAAAAAGGATAGCTTCCTACTCAAGTAGTGTTAGGGTCGAAGCTCTTGTAAAATACGCCTCAGATGTTTCAGGATTGTCTCAAAAAGACTTAGAAAAATTTGTTAGAGCTCCGTCTGTAACAATTCACAAAACTAAAAGGAGTTTTGGAATTGATGAAGAGATTGCATTTTTGTTCTTTAATTATGAGGATACAAGAGAAGAAATTTTGGGACTACCAAAGGATGTAATCGGAAAATGCTTAAAAAAAATTTTAGATAGCTACGAAAACACCAAAGATTTGAACCAAATAATGGAAAAGCTGTCTAAGGAGTGTAGTGACTGGATATTCAGCGTTTTGAAAGACACACCACCACCGTCGGATTATCAAAAAGCCCTCAGAGATATAAAAATACAGCTTGAATTGAAAAAGCTGACCAAAAGGCTTAAAGAGATAGATGCACGATTGAATTCAGCAGCGGATGAAGAAAAAAAAGTGCTATTGCAGGCAAGAATGGATATTGTAAGAAAGATGAAATCCCTTCAGAGGGGGTGAGTTTGTGGCGAAAAAAGAAAGTGTTGCGACAATGAAGTCCGACCCTAAAATAGAAAAAAGAATAAGGAAGCTGGTAAAAACCGGAAAAAGTAAAGGATTTATTACATATGAAGATATAGATAAAGCCTTTCCCCCGGAATTTGAAGGCTTTACATCAGATCTTATAGAAAGAATCTACGAAGAACTTGAAAAGGAAAATATAAAAATTCTGGAAAAAGATCCTTCAGAATCAGCGGAGGAATCAGAAGATATAGAAGAACTTCTTAAAGAAGGCGGACCTGAAACATTTGACAACACTTCATTGAAAGATCCAATAAAGATGTATCTAAGGGAAATAGGAAAAATTCCATTGCTTACTCCATCCCAGGAGAGAGAACTCGCAAGGAGAGCCCAAGCGGGAGATAAGAGAGCACGGGAAAAGTTGATTAACTCAAACCTCAGGCTTGTTGTTTCAATTGCAAAAAGGTACATAGGAAGAGGGCTCCCGTTCCTTGATCTTATACAGGAAGGCAATATTGGTCTTCTAAAGGCTGTTGAAAAGTTTGATTGGAAAAGAGGGTATAAATTCTCCACCTACGCCACTTGGTGGATAAGACAGGCTATAACAAGAGCCATCGCTGACCAGGCAAGAACAATAAGGATACCTGTTCATATGGTTGAAACCATAAACAAACTCTCCAAAATTATAAACGAATTTTACAAAGAGAACGGCAGGCAACCTACTCTTGAAGAATTGGCAAAACTAATGGACAAGCCTGTTGAAAAGATAGTGGATATAATGGAAGCAGCCAAAGAAATTATTTCTTTAGAATCACCCATAGGTGATGATAATGGAAGCACTATAGGTGAATCAGTTCCAGATGAAACAATAACCTCACCAAAGAAAGATGCCATAAGAATGCTTATAAAACAGGAAGTTGAAAGAATACTGGACACACTTGGTCCAAGAGAAGCTATGGTTCTCAAGATGAGATACGGACTTTTAGATGGAAAAGCAAAGACCCTTGAAGAGGTTGGACAGTATTTCAATGTTACCAGAGAAAGAATCAGGCAAATAGAAGTTAAAGCCTTGAGAAAATTAAGGCATCCATCAAGAAGTAAATACTTACGACTTCTTTTAAAACTCATGGACGAAGAAAAATAAAAACGGGGCTTATGCCCCGTTTTATTATTTCAAAATTTCATCATTGGTTAAAATATAGAAATTGCAGCAAAAAATAAAAACGGGAGCCTGTAGTGGCTCCCGTTGATTTTAACCCATTTCAGATGTATTATCTATTTTGATAAATACATCTTTGACCATTGAAATTCCTTTGATTTGCACTTCTCCCTTTATTTGCGCTTCCTCTTCTTGTGGAGGGCTTTGCCCTTCCTCTTGCTTCTTTATTTACTGCTTGATTTCCTGCCTGTGCCATGTTTCTTCCGTACCTTCCCTGAAAGTTTTCTCTTTCCCATGCTGCATTTCCAAAACCTGGCATTACATCGTAGGTGTTCTCTCCAATTGTTATCTTTTCTGGGAGGATGAAAGTCTCGCCATTTACAACAACCTTTTTCCCTTCAATTGTTATTTCAGAACCTGACTCTAAGGTTACATCATAATACCTTGAAAGTTTGTAGGGAATGATTACCATGACTTTGCCTTCTTCTGTTTCAATAACAGCCATCCGTCTTCCATCAAGCTCTTCTATGCTTTCTACCTTAACACCGGATAATGTTATTGATTCATCTGTGATGTTTCTCACAAGATATGGCCTGTCATCTGTCTGAGGTCTTTCTGCGCAACCTCGATATCCCGCAGCGAATATAAGCATTGATACTACAAGAGCTGCTACTATCAAAAACTTTTTCATCATACTGTATCCCTCCTCTAAGGACTCTGTTTTTATTCTCTGGCGGCGCCGCCTGATATATAGGACCAGGGTAGCTGGAGAAAGTTCAAATGGTTCTCACGAAATAGTACATCCATCCTTTAAAAAGCACAAAAAAAATTGATTTTCCCCGATTTTCTCCAGATATTGGATAGTTAGGAAGAATACACCGGATAATAAAATACATGAGAATGGAATAGATGCTTATAAAATAAGGAGTTAAACAAACTGAATACAAAAACTCTCTGGAAGGATCAAAGAGGTTTTTAAAAAACGGGGCTGAAGCCCCGTTTTAATGAATCTTCGCATTATCTCCCAACCTGAAAAGATCCGTTCTTTCATCATCATTTTTGAGTTTTTTATACCTATTTATTGCATCCTGAGCCATTCTATTCAATATAGCCGTTAGATCACTTTTTTCTAAAATTTCTGAAAGCTTTTCTTTCAATTTCCCATTTATTTCTACTTTCTCTTTATCTGTTAGAAGTTTTATATTCTCTTTCATATCAGATGGCACGCCTTCATATATCATGCTTATAAGCTTGAATGCATATTCCCCAAATACATCGATAACCTCCTCTGGCCTTTTTATCTGATCAAGGGCTCTTCTATACTCACTTTCTACTTCCTTCTCGTATTTGACATAAGAGTACATCTTTTCTCCTTTCATCACTATATCACCCCCTGTTTTTATATTATACAAACTTAAATCTCATATGCCAAGAAATCTCTGGTAAACTTCAAATAAAGGAGGTGGAGCTTTGAGAAAAAGGGGAATAGTAGTGGGCTTTCACTCTGCGATGGCAGTAGTAGAAGACCTTGAAAGTGAGAAAAGACTGATGTGCAAGTTAAGGGGAAAATTCAAAAAACATGGCATAAAAGTTATTGTGGGAGACTATGTAGAATATACAAACGATACTCCAGATAGCGGAGTTATAGAGAATATACTTAACAGAAAGAGCTTCCTCCCAAAACCCAAAATTGCAAATATTGATCAGGTGGTTCTTGTCACAACTATTAAGGAACCAGAAGTCCCCTTGATGGTTCTCGATAAATTTTTAGTGCTTGTGGAAAACGCATCTCTGGATGTAATAATTGTAACAAACAAGATCGATCTCATTACAGAGGATGAAAAAGAAAAAATTGAATTCATGGAGAAAGTATATGGAAAGTATTATGAGCTGATAAAAACAAGCGCTAAAACGAAAGAAGGAATAGATAAACTTAGAGAAGTATTCAAGGGGAAAGTCTCAGCCATGGCAGGAATGTCAGGTGTAGGGAAAAGTTCTCTTTTAAACGCTGTAAATCCAGGATTAAAATTGAAGGTAGGTGAAATTTCCGAGAAATTGAAAAGAGGAAAGCATACCACAACTACTACTTCACTCTTGAGATTTGATTTTGGAGGATACGTTGCAGATACTCCTGGTTTTGCCAATCTCGATATATCTGAGATTGATCCAAGAAATCTTAAGGAACTATTCCCGGAATTCAGAGAATATAGAGGAATGTGTGCATTTCCAGATTGTAATCATATTTCTGAACCCGGTTGTTATATAAGGAAGCTAGTATCTAAAGGTGAGATTCCATCCCACAGATACGAAAATTACCTGAAAATGCTAAAGGAAATAGAAAAATTTCTCCGGGTGAAAGAATGGTCGTTGAGAAAAAGGTCATAAAACATGTGATACAATACTCAACAAGGAATCTATAAGGAGGTGGAATCATGAGATATGATGTAATAGTAATAGGCGGAGGACCAGCTGGGCTTATTACTGCAGCAACAGCCAAGAAAAACTATCCAGAAAAAAGTGTCGCTATAATAAAGAAGGAACCAGTAGGAATGATTCCATGTGGAATTCCATATATCTTTGGAACGCTTGGTGGAACGGAGAAAAACGTTCTTCCAACTAAAGGTGTGGAAAACCTGGGCGTTCAAGTCTTGGTTGACGAAGTTGTCGATGTTAACCCTGATAAAAAAATAGTGAAAACTAAAAATTCTGAGTACGAATACGATAAGCTTGTCCTTGCTACAGGTTCAGAACCTGTTATCCCTCCAATTCCAGGAGCTGATCTTGAAGGAGTATTCTGCATAAGCAAGTATAAAGATTACCTTGATAAACTTTATGAAAACCTTAAAAACGCTGAAAACGTAGTTGTTGTTGGCGGGGGTTTCATAGGTGTTGAGGTAACTGATGAAATAAGGAAAATGGGAAAGAAGGTTACAATTATTGAGATAATGGATCATCTTATCCCAGCAGCTTTTGACGAGGAATTTGGGAAAATGGCGCAAGAAGTTCTTGAAAGTCACGGCGTAAGAGTATTGACTTCAACTAAAGTTGAAAAAATAGAAGGAAACGAAAAAGTTGAAAAAGTTATAACAAATAATGGTGAAATTAAGGCAGATGTGGTGATTCTTTCTACAGGTTACAAACCAAGAGTTGAACTTGCCAAAGAAATAGGACTTAAACTTGGAGATAGTGGCGCTATTGTTACAGATGAGTATATGAGAACCTCCGTTAAAGATATATTTGCTGTTGGAGATTGTGTTGAACATCTTTGTTTCTTTACAAGAAAATCAGCAAGAATAATGCTGGCTTCAACTGCAACATTCGATGCGAGGATAGCAGGGGCTAATCTATTTAAGTTAAAAGTTTTAAGAACAAACCACGGCACATTGGCTGTGTTTTCAACATCGATAGAAGGATTAACACTTGCCTCAGCTGGCTGTAATGAAAAGATGATAAGAGAAGAAGGATTTGATGTAGTTATTGGAGAAGCAAAAGTTCCAGACAGGCATCCTGGCAGTATTCCTGATGCTTCTACGATAACCCTCAAACTCGTATTTTCAAGGGAAAGTGGGCACCTGCTCGGTGGTCAGATAGCAGGTGGAAAGAGTGTTGGAGAAATGGTCAATGCAATAAGTCTTGCAATTCAAAATAGATTAACTGCCACGGAACTCGCCACAATGCAGATAGGAACACATCCGCTCCTTACATCTGCTCCAACTGCATACCCAATTGTAAGTGCTGCAGAAAATGCCTTAATGAAGATGAGAAAATGATGTGTACAAAAAAATAAAAAAGGCGCCCTCCAGGGCGGGGCGCCTTATCATTTATAGTTTACGATTAAACCTTACTCACCGTACTCTTCAGCAAGATATTTGTTAATTTCCTTGGTAGCCCAGTTTATTGCTTCATCAATGGTCATTTTATCGTACAGCACATTAGCGAACATTGTTCCAACTACACTTCTAATTTCATACCATACTCCGATTTGTGGGTCAAATACCCCATTTGGTATCTGGGAAATGGGAATCTCCGCATCAGGATTACTTGCAACATATTCTTTCCACGTCTTTGTTTCAAGTGCACTCTTTCTAACAGGAACATATCCGGTTTCTTTTGCCCAGAAAGCGGTTATTTCTGGGGAAACAAGGAATCTCATGAACTCCCAGGCTGCTTTCTTTTGCTCTTCAGATGCGGTATTGAACATTATAACATCTGTTCCAGCAAACGGAACTTTATTCGTTTTCCATGATGGAATAGGTGCCCATGTCCACTCGTGTTTCCCTTGAGTGGATCTTTCAACATAGGGTTTTCCTGCAATTGAACTGATATACATGATTACTTTTCCATCACCAAATGGACCATCCAGGTATCCACCCTGAACAAATGCAATTTTGTCCTTCTTGTACATATCATAAAGGACCTGGAGAACTTTTCTGGCTTCTTCTGTATCGAGATTCGGTACCCATTTTCCATCAACCTTTTTGAGAATGGAACCACCATTAAGGCTTAAAAAGATCTGGAAAGTATCAACTGTGCTTCTGAAACCAAATCCGTACTGATCAATTTTTCCATCCCCATCAATATCATCAGTTAAAGTTTTAGCAGCTTCTATAAGCTCAGGAACAGTTTTTGGGATATCTACTCCATAAAGCATCATAGCATCAGTATTTACATAAAGGATATAAAGTGATTTGTTGAATGGCAAAGCGTAAATTTTGTCTCCCCACATACAGTTGTCTCTGAATGGTTTCCAGATATCTTCCCATTCTTCCTTTGTAAAACCAATCGTTAGATCATTAACAAATTCGTTAAGTTCTTGAACAACACCTGCGTGAATAAGCTTCGCTGTCCAGTTTGAATATGCCTGAGAAATAGTTGGAAGCGATCCAGCCTGTGCTGCAGCCAGAAGCTTTTGTGAAAGTGCTCCGTAGTTTCCAACATAAACAGCTTTTACCTCAATATCAGGATGTTTTTCGTTGAACATCTTCACGATTTCCTCTAAAGTTTTGCCATGCCCTCCACCCATAGCATGCCAGAATGTTACCTCTACCTTAGCGAAAGACACTACAACGAGAACCGCCAATAGGAATATAACAAACTTTCTCACAATCTCTCCCCCTTCCTGCAAATTTTTGCACTTATAATTTTATCACAAACGACTCTTGATAAAAAATAGTTCTATTTTCAGTGTATAGTACGAAAATTATCTTTGCTGTATCAATTTGAAATTTCCATTAATATAAAATCCATAAAACTTTTTGGGAAGTGGTGGGGATGAAGAGGTTCTTGGTTGTTCTGATGCTTTCTGTTTTTATCATTTCAAGTTTCGCCGGGATCATTGAAGCTACAAAATTATTTTAGGAACCGAAGCAACCCCCTTCCTACCCTCCATTTGAATATGTTGATTAAGAGAGTAAACAATCAGTTGGATTTGATATTGAAATAGGACAAGCTATTGCAAGAAAACTATGTGTGAAATTAGTGGTAAAAAACATAGCTTTCGATGGTCTCATTCCGGCTCTTTTAACAGTAAAGATCGATTTCATTGATGCAGCTATGGCGATAATGGAAGAAAGGGAAAAATGGTTGACTTCTCAGATCCATACTTCACAGCAGGACAGGTCATTGTGGTGAGGAAAGGTTCAGGATTTTCTCCAAAAGACTATGAAGATTTGTCAGATCACAGGGTAGGGATTCAACAGGGGACAGCAGCAGACATTGATGTGTCTAAAGTAAAAGGCGTGAGTATTGTAAGATACACAAGATTCACCGATGCATTCCTTGATCTTGCTCTTGGAAGAACTGATGCAATGGTGTTAGATTTGCTCCTGCACAAGCTTATGTAAAATTTAATCCAAAGCTTGAAATACCAGATCCCATTTTGTCTCAAGAAGATTATGGAATTGATGTTAGAAAATTAGATATTCCCCGTCTGTTCTGGTCTACCAGGCTTGGGATTAAGATCTGAAGCCTTTCCAGCAGCGGTTATAGCTCTTGGAATAAACAGCAAAGCTTATGTTGCAGAGATAGTAAGAGCTGGGATACACTCCGTTCCAAAAGGCAATATGAAGCTGCAAGATCTTCAGGAGTAACACATACAATGGCAATGAGATACGTCATACTTCCTCAAGCACTCAGAAATATATTACCAGCTCTCGGAAACGAATTTATCGCATTGTTGAAAGACGGTTCTCTTGTTTTCATTATTGGTATGGCAGAATTAATGAAGCCTGGTAAA
>JAGHBG010000026.1 GCA_021161105.1 Thermotogaceae bacterium
AATATCTCTTCCATATAGTACAACTCTTGCATTAACATTATCATCTTTTAGGTTCTTCAACTTTATTTCGAGTGTTCTCTCATAGCTATCTTTAGAAATTCTTTTTGATTGGAGTACGGCTATTTTCCCCATAACATCTTTTGTTTTGTTTTCAATGATCTTTACACAGTCTCCTTTTGAACTTCCTTGAAGTTTAAAGTTCCCAACAGGAACGTTTCCATCTTCTGTATCTTTGAAAATAATTACCTCGCCGTCTGGAACATAAAAACCCAGGCCATTGTAAGGATCATTCTTTATGTATATAACATATTGAGCTTCCTGATAGGGAGTAGAATTTACTATTGAAAAG
Organism: Thermotogaceae bacterium; assembly: GCA_021161105.1. Taxonomy (GTDB): domain Bacteria; phylum Thermotogota; class Thermotogae; order Thermotogales; family Thermotogaceae; genus JAGHBG01. The sequence goes on from JAGHBG010000026.1 coordinate 350, forward strand.
GAAAGTTCATATTTCTTTTCGATTTCGTTTATTATGGTATCAAAAACTCCTGCACCTGCTCCATGTAAAAGACCTTCCATGTTTCCTATATGAAATACATATCTCTCATAAAACTGAGAAACATCTGGCGAAATTGGAAGAGATGTTACAGCTTTTGAAGGGGAAACTTGTCTTGTTCCAGCTTCTTGTGGAGAATTGTACAGTCTGCCAGATATAAGGTAAACATCCCCTTCATTAATACAAGAACTTTGTAGATTTACGCTCATTCCCAGTTCTCTCTCATCTCTAAAGGTATACAAAGCTTTCCAATATCCACTACATGCAAATAACATTTTCGTGCTTTCGCTGACATGGAGAATTCTATTTATTTTTCCATCCCACGTGAATTCATACCATCCTTTCCCTTCAGGAAGATATGTGTAGTATTTGCCACTGTTACCTTTAAATATAATTGGGGAAGAATTTAGAAATTGCAAAGGTTCGTTTGGAATATCATCGATTTTAACAAGTCTTACCTTTTTGATTATCTCCTGCCAGTTTGGTCTGTTGTCTTCTATCCACCATTGTCCGCTTTGGGAGTAAACAACATTCACATTATTTGGAAGTATTATGTCTTCGTTAACATCTTTCCAGTAGAGTGTGGCATCTTCAAAAATGTATACGGCTTGGGATAAAAGATATGTTGTTATCAAGAAAACAAAAGTCAGGATTAAGGATCTATTCATTTTAATCCACCTCCGATAATATTTTCTTTAATCTTTCAAAGTCTTTCTTAAGAAAAAGGTAGCCTATTAATGCTTCAAGGCCTGTGCTGTTTCTATAATCTCTATCGTTTCCATGCCTTGTAGCGGCTTTACTATTCATAGCTCTTTTGACAATTGCTTTTTCTTCGTCAGTAAGGTAAAACATAATTCGCTCCAAATTCTTCGATTGACCTGATTTTGATACCATACTCTTTATATTCTTCTCTATCTCCGAAGGTTTTTTTAGATTTATATACTTCAGCTTTGAATAAAGCGATATCACGGCATCACCTATATAAGCAAAATAAGTTACAGGAAGTTCTTTAAGATCAATTTCAGGGATTTCAAATATTTTCATTGCTATCATTCCTTAAACTTAATGGTACCATCGGATCCTATTGATGCTATTTTGTTTTCGATCAGATACTCAACAACTGTCCTTTTATCAGCATGCAGAAAACTGGCCAATTCCTCTATATTTATGCTCATTCTGTTTAGTTCACTGATTCCCCATTTTGATTTAAGAAATTTTATTCTACCCTCTATCTTAGAACCTGTTTCTTTGAGTTTTTTCATATTTTGTATTCTTTTTAAACTGGCTTTTAAAATCTCCAGAGCAAATTTTTTATTGGCTTCGAGGGATTTTCTGATAGAGTCTTTGGAGAATAGTAGAGCCTGGACAGGTCTGGGAGCCATAATTGTGGCGGTTCTTGGAAGATCACCTATGGTAGAAACTTCTCCGACAATCTCGGCAGGACCTAAAAATGTAATAAGGACGGGATTTTTCGAAGAGAATCTCCAGACTCTTACATAACCACTTAAGATGAAGAAAACGTCGTTTCCATATTCCCCTTCGATCATCATCACAGTTTTTGGTGGTATATAAATACCATGTTTTAAGTACATATTTAACATACCGTCGATATTCTCTACTCCTTTGGTTAATATTTCCAACAAAAGAGTAAAGGATATATGTTTTTGGTATTTATCAACATGCCTCCTTAAAATATTAAATCTTTCCATAATAGCTTTTGGGTTCACAAAATAAAGGCAAAGTGTTTTCAATATTTCTATTTCATTATCCATTTCCTCACTAAAAAGTCTCTTTGGTATCTGGGAGAGGTTTTTATAAGCTTCATCAAATTCTCCTCTTTCGATTTGCTTTCTTGCAAGAAAATACTTTGATTTTTTGAAATCATTAAAGAATCTCCAGCTTCCTTTTGTAACAGTTTTAATTATTTCCCTTACTTTATCTACCGGTTTTAATTCTGATGAGAAACCTTTATTTACGTAAGTTAATCTATCGAAACTTCGTTCAAGAAGTTCATAGGTGAACTCAATATCCTTGATGTCTGCAAGCTCAACATCGGAATCGGCTATTGCGCTTTCTGGAGAGATTTTATCCTTTAGTATAGACCATTCTGCTATGATAGATGATTCACCAGAAGTTACAGAATAACCTAATGTGGAAGTTAATTTTACTTTACCCTTTAAGATAATATAAGCTTTATCAAGATTTTCTCCCTCTTTAAAGATAATTTCTCCAGTTTTATACATAACAATCACTCCATAGGTGAGATTAAAACGCCTTTTAAAGCTTCACTCATTAAAAGAATAGGACTTATGGCGTTGATATCAAATTCTTGGAATAATTCAAAGTTATCAGGATCGTATACCCTGGCTATAACTTTTCTTACTCCAAAGACTCGTTTAGCAATCATTGAAACCATAAAATTCACATTATCATTATTCGTTAGGGCCAAGAAAACATCGGCCTTTTCTATTTTTGCAGCCTTTAAGTTCTCCACTTCTGTTGCATCTCCATGTACAGTGAAACCAGAAAATTCCGGTGATAAGAGTTCAAATGCTTTTTCATTCTTATCTATTATAACAACATTATGACCTTCAGAAGAAGCGTAGTTAGCAACGATGGAACCCATCCTCCCACATCCAACTATGATTACGTAAAAACTTTTCTTTTTTTTGGTCTTTTTCACATGCTCACCCCTTATCCAGGCTCAGATTAGGGACAGCATTAAGCTCTATATCAGAAGTATACCCCTTTTTGTATAAAAAATATCCTGCTCTTGCTATCATGGCAGCATTATCAGTACATAAAGAAAGTTCTGGAAAGAATATACTGTAGTTCCATTTTTCTGCATATTCTTTTGCCTTCTCTCTTAATCTTTTGTTTGCAGAAACACCACCAACAAAAACCACATTCCTAATGTTGTGATCTCTTGCGGCTTTGAATACCTTTTTTACAAGGACATCTACGATGGCTTCTTGAAAAGAAGCAGCAATGTCAGAAATATTAGCTTTTGGATGGTCTCTGACAAAGTAAAGAACAGAAGTTTTAAGTCCAGCAAAGGAAAAGTTGTAATCTTTGGAATTTAAAAGCGGCCTTGGAAATTTATAAATATGTGGATTTCCATTTTCAGCAGCTTTTTGAATAGCAGGGCCTCCAGGATAACCAAGATTTAAAACTCTTGCAACTTTATCAAAAGCTTCTCCTGCAGCGTCATCAACAGTTTTGCCTAATACTTTCACTGTCGTTTCATTTTCAACATAAACAATTTCGGTGTGCCCTCCTGAGGCAAGAAGAGCTACAAATGGGAATTCAACTTTTTTGGAAAAGAAAATCGAATGAATATGTCCAAGCAAATGATTGACAGCAACTAATGGTATGTTTCTGCTCATTGCTATACCTTTGGCCACTGATATGCCTACAAGTAAAGCTCCAACAAGACCCGGTCCATATGTAACAGCAACAAGATCTATGTCATTTGGCTTAACAACGTCGAAAGCCTGTTTGAGAAGGTATTTTATATTGGACACATGATGTCTTGATGCGATTTCTGGCACTACTCCTCCAAATTTTTTATGAACATCAATTTGGGAAGATACAAAGTTAACTATTATTTTTTCTCCTTCTTCTAAAACAGCTACTGCAGTTTCATCACATGAAGTTTCTATACCAAGTACTTTCACCATACTCCTCCTTACCCGGTTTTGAGCATCTCCACTGGTATTACAATAGATACTCCTCCACTCATTGTTACACCGTGAAGGAGATCAGCAGCTTCCATAACAAGTTTGTTATGGGTTATAACAAGAAATTGAGTATTTTTTGAAAGCTCTTTTAAAAACTGGGCGTACCTTTCTGCGTTATAGTCATCAAGAGGTCCGTCCACTTCATCAAGAACGTAAAATGGGCTGGGATTAACTTGAAGAAATGAGAACAGTAATGCAATAGCAACAAGAGCCTTTTCTCCTCCAGAAAGAAGCTGCAACTTTTGTATTCTTTTTCCAGACTTTTTAACTACAATTTCGAGATCGGCTTCCAGAACATCTTCTGACGTCATCCTTATTTTTCCTTCGCCACCAAAGAAAAGTTCTGAAATGTAATTTGAAAAAACTTCATTTACTTTGTTGTAGACTTCCATGAATCTTCTTTTTGCTTCTTCTTCCGTCTTTTTAATAATTTCGTTGAGTTTATTTTTTGCTTTTTCGAGATCATCTTTTTGCTTTGAAAGTTCTGCATATTCTTTTTCTACCTGTTTATACTCCTCAATCGCATCGAAATCAACTGAACCTATTCTTTTTATTTTACCGGAAAGTTCGCTCATCTCATCTTTTATCTTACTTAGCTGCTCATCAGAAATTATTTCTACATTATTATAATCAGCAACTTCTTCATTGTATCTTTGGATTCTGATTTCGATATCTTGATAAGCAAGTTCATACCTATGAACTTCTTCATTTAAGTTTTCCTTTTTTTCCTTGAGTGTTGTCATCAGACCTTCGATTTCTTCCATTTCACGCAGAATGACTGTTTTATCTTCGCTGTGAACATCCATGTTGCTTAAGATATCCTCAAGTTCTTTTGATATTGTTCTGAGTTCTTCTTCAATTTGGGATAGCTGTTTTTTATTTTCATCGATTTCTTTCTCCAGTTCTTCTTTTTCCTTTTCAAGTTCCAGTAAATTTTTCTTTAAGATGCTCTTTCTGTTTTCAATGTCTTGGAGTTCTAATTCATAGTTTTGTATCCTTTGTGAGAGTTCATTCAGATTCATTTTCTTAGATATAAGGTTGCTTCCAATATCATCTAACTTTTGCCTGAATTTTTGAAGTTCCTGTGAAGAACCCTGAGCTTCTTTTTCAAGTTCATGCAAACTTTCTTTTTTCAACTTCAGCTCATTTGATAATCTATCCATTCTTGCTTTCATTCCGGAAATTTTACCTTTGTATTCAACATAGAGCTTCTCAAGATCAGAGATTTCTTTTTCGATTGAAAGAGCCGTTTTTGAAAGTTCTTTTCTTATGGCTAAGGCCGAGCTGTTTTTAGCAGAAATCTCGGAAAGCTCCGAATTTACAACATCTTCGTGTTTTGATAGGGACAATATCTCCTTTTCTATATCTTCTCTTTTCTTTTCAAATTCCTCCACTGCTTTATTTATTTCTTCGAGTCTTTCTCTGAGTTCTGCTAATCTGGTTTTTCTTCCAAGAAGTCCTTCTCTTGATTTACTGCTTCCACCACTTATTGCACCTCTTGTGCTTATTATGTCACCGTCAAGACTTACTATTCTTCCTCTTACAT
>JAGHBG010000087.1 GCA_021161105.1 Thermotogaceae bacterium
CATTAATGGAGATAATTGAAGAAGATTTGAAAAAGGAAAGCATAAACAGAGACATTTTAAAACTTGTAAAAAGAGTTGATGACGAGCTTTATGTTATAAGAAAGCTGTGGAATATGCTTAAGGAGTTTGCAAAGATAAATACTATTTTTGTTTTACTTCTATCGCTGTCTGCTGGGCGGGTTTATGTTTTTTCAAGGGATGTGATAGAGGTAAATCCGAAGGAGGTAAAGGATAGGCTTTTGAAGTTGATGAGAAAGCCTTCTACACCATCTACTTGGGAATGGTATGGCAACGTTAAATATAATGGGAGAAATCCTGTGAAAGTAGAAATTTGCTTTTACGATCGTATAGAAATCGATGGCGAGGAAATAGGAGTGATGGCTTACGGGGGAGCAGGTGATGTGGAAAGAAAGAGATTAATTGCGCTTAGCAAAGATATACAGGATTCCTTAAAGGTTCTTTTCAGGACATTGAATCTTTTCTGGGATCACAAAGTAGCGGCAGAAGTGGATTCTCTAACAGGACTTCTGGTCAAAAAGGTAATAATGTCTAAAATTAGTGAATATTCAAAGCTTGCTGCACGTCAGGGTGTTATATTCTCCCTGGCTATGCTGGATATTGACGATTTTAAAAAGATAAACGATGCTTATGGACATATTAAGGGGGATGAGGTGTTAAAGAAGGTTGGAAAAATAATATCTTCTGCGATCAGAAATACAGACCTTGCGGGAAGGTATGGTGGAGAGGAGTTTTTGATCTTAATGCCGGCAACAGATCTTAATACTGCTAAGAAAGCAGTTGAAAGGGTTTTGGAGAACATTAGAAGTTATAACTGGAGAGAAATTGGAGTAGAGAGAGTTACTGTGAGTGCAGGAGTTGCGCAGGTGGTTCCAAACAAAAGTGTTACAGAGTTAATTGAAATGGCAGATAAAGCACTTTATCATGCAAAGAAAACAGGAAAAGATAGATGTGTAGCTTATGGAGGTGAGGTTTGATGGACACAGGAAAGCTCAAATTAAACTGGGTGGAAAGGTATATGGATGTTCTTAACGAGGTACAGAAAGAGTATAAGGAGAAAGAACCTCTAAAAGGGATAAAGGTAGGAATTTCAGTTCATCTTGAAGCCAAAACAGGTTATTTAGCTATAACCCTCAAAAGATTGGGAGCGGATGTTTACCTTACAGGTAGCAATCCATTATCAACACAGGACGATGTTGCAAATGCCTTGAAAGATTTTGGAATAAATGTTTTTGCAAAAAGGACCCACGATGAAAAGGAATACTGGAAAGGAATTCACTCAGTTCTTGACGCTCATCCAGACTTTATAGTTGATGATGGAGCGGATCTTACGGTAACAGCTCATACTGAGAAACAGGAGGTTCTGGAGGATTTGAAAGGCGTTACGGAAGAGACGACAACTGGAGTAAAAAGGCTCAGAGCACTTGAAAAGAAAGGAAAGCTCCAGATTCCTGTCATAGCTGTTAACGACGCCTATATGAAAAGTCTTTTTGATAATAGGTATGGAACCGGGCAGTCAACATGGGATTCTATAATGAGGAATACAAATCTTCTTGTCGCAGGAAAATATGTTGTGGTTGCGGGTTATGGCTGGTGTGGAAAAGGTGTTGCAATGAGGGCAGAAGGACTCGGAGCAAAGGTCATAGTTACAGAGGTTGATCCTATAAAGGCAATAGAAGCTGTTATGGATGGTTACGAAGTTATGACAATGGATGAAGCAGCTCAAATAGGAGACTTCTTTGTCACAGTCACAGGAAACAAAGGGATAATAGGAAAAGAACATTTCCTTAAAATGAAAGACGGGGCTGTTCTTGCAAATGCGGGACATTTCGATGTTGAGATAGATATGAGAGCTCTTGAGGAAATAGCTGTAGAAAAGTTTGAAGCAAGAATGAATGTAACAGGCTACAAGCTGGAAAATGGACGAACCCTCTATGTTGTTGGAGAGGGAAGGCTTGTTAATCTGGCGGCAGCCGATGGGCATCCGGTTGAGATTATGGATCTTTCCTTTGCACTTCAGGCGCTTTCTGTTTTGTATCTTGTGGAAAATCACAAAAAACTTGAAAATAAAGTATACAGGGTTCCGAAGGAAATTGATGAGAAAGTAGCAAAGCTTAAACTCAGATCTATGGGAATAAAGATAGATGAGATGACTCCTGAGCAGAAAGAATACCTGGAAAGCTGGTAATTATGAGCAAGAAAAATTTGTTCTTATTATGGACCTTAATAGCCCTTGTTGCTCTCGTTTTTTATTACTCTAAGGGACTTTATAAAGTTTATTACATATCGATAGCTGGAGATGAGGCTTTCAAGAAAAATGTAGAGAGAGCCCTCGGGCTCTCTCATTTGCGTTACAGAATAGTTGATAGGGCAAATATAGTATTCAATGGGGATGAGAAAACTTTCATAATAAATGACCACACATACCACCTTGATTGGCAGGAGAATGCAAAAGAAAAAGCCCTGGATGGAAGTGGATGCAGTGGAGATTGCAAATTTGTTCCTGTAGTTAACGGGAAGCTTGATGAAGAAAATACGGCTGTTCTTATGGGATGTGTTGACATAATAAAGGGAAAAGGTAGCAGGATTTTTGACAATGGCTGGCTTGCTGTGAAAATGGCAGTGATAAGGGATGGGAAACCGGTTTTGGTATATGATCCTTTGACAAAAGAGAAGATTTTCCAAAATTATTAGCTACGAAAATTCAGGTTTTCTTTTGTAGCTTATGAGACGCTTAGTGTAGCTTTGGCTCTGGATAGAATGAGCTTACTGAATGTGTATAAGTGACATTATACATGAGAAACCTTCTTTGAAAAATTCGTGGTTTCTTGGCCCTGATAGGTACTAATATTAGTTTTTTTGACAAAGGATCTGCCGGGTTACCAAGTTTTACCTCAAAGTAGTAAAGATAAGATGCTATCCATCTGAAATATTTATTAACATTTTTTATGGAAGAGCTAAAGATTTTTAGATTTTTTCTATTTTCAGATAGAGCTTTTTGGAATTCTACAGCGTTAAGCGGTGTTTCATCAATGTATGGAATAACATCCCACTGGGGATCTACAAAAACCTATTTTTTAATATCTCGAAGATAGGCTTCAACAACTACATGAGCAGCTCCAGATTTCCGTGTTTCTACATCCTTTGTCATTAATGTTATAACCCTTGCGGGAATTCCGATGGAATTTAAGCAGGCGCTAAGAACGATAGAGTATTCCACACAGCGAAATCTTTTTCCAATTTTTGCTTCTTCTATTATGGATATAGGATCACTCTTTTCAGGTTTATTTCTACTATTGTGCTTCCATAGTCCATGTACCCAGTGGCACATTTTTTCCACCCGTTCGAGGTCGCTTCTGCTGTTAGAGATGATTTCTTCGAGGTTATATCTTGTACGGAGTTCCGTAAGATGAGGATTTGCAGAGTTTTCCCATGGAAATGGGAAAGATCTCTGGTCTGGGTTTTGATCAAATTTCAGTAAGTCTATCTTAATAGGCCTTGATTGTAAATAACCAAAATAAAGTAAAACAATCACAACGAATATCGCAGAAAGAAACAAAAGTTTTTTAATCTTTTTCAAATTTTCCGCCTCCCCGCAAAATATAGATACAAGATTCTCAACAAGACTTTTAGTCTTTGATGGTTTTTGGGTACGGAAGAGAGCAATAAAAAATTTTTTCTGTTAATTATACTATTCTGTAGGCGATCTTCAGGTCATGAATAGTGTATGTTTTTAAAATAAAAAGGGCACAACGATTTATCGTTACTTTTTAATGTTATAATCATTATGGACCTGGGAGAACAGAATCTTTTAGGAGGGGATAGCATGATAGCATTAGGTATTCTTATATTTTTCCTTTTTATAATTGCGGCTTCATCGATAAAGATCATAAGACCTTATGAAAGGGGACTTGTGGAGAGGCTTGGTAAATTTAAAAAGGAGCTTGGCTCGGGACTTCACATTATAGTGCCTTTCTTTGACAGACTTGTAAAGGTTGATATGAGAGAAAGAGTAATAGATGTGCCGCCACAGGAAGTTATAACGAAGGATAATGTTGTAGTAACAGTTGACGCTGTAATCTATTATGAAGTGACGGATGCGTATAGGGTTATATACAACGTAAGTAACTTCGACCTGGCCACGGTGAAGCTTGCGCAAACAAACCTCAGAAATGTTATTGGTGAGCTGGAGCTTGATCAGACTCTTACATCAAGGGAGAAGATAAACCTGAGATTAAGAGAAGTTCTTGATGAGGCTACCGATAAGTGGGGCGTTAGAATAACGAGGGTTGAGATAAAGAAAATAGATCCTCCAAAGGACATAATGGAAGCGATGAGCAAGCAGATGAAGGCAGAAAGAACAAAAAGAGCGGCTATTCTGGAAGCAGAAGGTGTGAAGCAGTCGCAAATCTTGAGAGCGGAAGGAGAAAAGAGAGCCGCAATACTTAAAGCAGAAGGTGAAGCGGAAGCTATAAAGAAAGTAGCAGAGGCAAATAAGTACAAACTCATAGCGGAAGCCGAAGGACAGGCACAGGCAATATTGAATGTTTTCAAAGCCATACATGAAGGAGAACCTAACAAAGAGATAATAACCTTAAAATACCTTGAAGCACTTGCCAAAATTGCCGAAGGGAGTTCGAGCAAGATATTTATGCCATATGAAACGAGTTCACTCCTGTCATCTTTGGGAGCAATGGCGGAGATATTTAAGAGCAAGGCAGAACAGAATGACTAAAAAATCGGGGCGGCTGCCCCGATTTTATTTGTTTGATTTTGCTCCCAACCTTGCAATCACTCTATCGAAACATTTCTCTCTGTAATGACCTTTTTTTCCCAGCGCATTTCAAACCATCCTTTGTTTAATGTGTGGACTGGAATAATGAATTCTGGATTAAGCGTATTTATAAGATTTTCCAGAGCTTCAGGTGAGATATGGCCAGAAGCATGAAAGTCTTTTGTGAATATCACTTCATCTTCCTTAAATTCTATGCCAGATGGTCTGATGTTGAACCTTTTGAGCCAGTTTCTGAATCTTTTAGCGTCGATTTGCTGCTCTTCTGTGTAAGCTTCACTGGTTGAATGGATGTAGATGGAATTTTTAAGAACATCTTCATCAAAGTCAAGAATGTTGGGGATTTTCCAGTACCCCATCGAAAGAATGTATTTTGATGGGTTTGAGTTTATATCATACGGTGTTATCAGGTTGCCTTCATCAATGACGGTTTTTAAGAACTCCTTCTCTCTTTTTGTGTAGGTTAAAACTCCGGGATGGAAGATTTTAATCGCTTTTTTCTCCTCTTCTGTTAATTTCCATGCAGGTTCAAACTTTCCAAGATCCTCAAGGTAGAGAAAGTCTTTTGGAAACATGACAAAGTATCTTCCGCTTTCCTGAGCCACCCTTATGAATGTAAGCACTCTTTCAAGGTGTCTTATAGGGTAGTCTACTAAAACCACTCCTTTATGCTTGATTACAAGCTCCATTGCATTTTCAAATACATCTCTTTCTGTTGTGTTTGCACCTCCGCCTTCTCTTGTTACCCGCGTTCCTTCGACTATAAGAACCATCGGGTGAAGATCTTTGACCTCATTTATGAACTCTTTCGTTCTTTGAGAAAGCTTAAGTCTTCTCTCTCCCAGGCTTTCAAGCCAGTAGGCTTGCTCGTTTTTATCCGGCCCTGATCTTAAGTCTCCTGTATAAACTACCCAGAAATTATCAACCTTTAGGGCAATTGCTGATGCACCTATTACAGAATGGTAAACCTTGAAAATCCTCATCTCATCCCATACAGCGTTTATGTCAACAAATTCAGTTTTATCCGCAAATTCAGTTTTGTCCACGTCCTTTATTCCGGCAACTGTTCTTTTTATCAGAGCGTCTTTGCTTCTATCAGAATGTTTTAGATCGCCTCTGATGAAAGAATCTTTTGGCTTTATAAAACGCTTTCCATAAAACTTATTCCATACATTGCTTCTTCTTACCTCAGAGTCCGTTATAACTATCGATAAAGTTTCCGGTGTTGCGACGATTGGCAGCTCTTCGCTTATAAGGCCGATAAGGCCGCAGTGATCAGCATGCGCGTGGCTAATAAAGAGAAATTTATACCTTCCATCGTAGGCGAAGTTGTCAAAAGCCAGGTCTTCTCTGTAAATAGGAATCTCTGGTGCAAGGTTGAGTTTTATTATATCGTGCAGCGCTTTGCCAGTTCTTGGATTGATGAATTCTTCAAAATACTCCCCCCAGCTTTGGAAATTCATACCAAAATCAAGAAGAGCACATTCGCCATTCTTTGAACACACGCTGATTTTATTCCCGCCAATTGTGCTGTGCCCGTCATGAATGAGTATGTTCATAATCGCTGCCCCCCTCCTTACAACCCATACATGATTGTATCAAAGCAGGCGCCTGACACGAAGATACTCACTACCTTTGTAAGCAAAAAAGCAGAGGGAGCCATTACTCTCTTTTTCTATTAACTGGTTAATACCTTCATATCCATACAGGGAGCTGTATCAGAGTAAATGTTGCATATATGGAATAAAATGATACAATACATTACTCGGAGGCGTAGCCTAATTGGCTAAGGCGTCGGCCTTGAAAGCCGATGGGGCGCAAGCCCCGTGTGGGTTCGAGTCCCACCGCCTCCGCCAGATCCCCCGGAAGGGGGATTTTTTATTTTGCGGTAAAATAGAATGTGCAAAAATTTCTTTGAAGGAGATGATGAAGATGGTTAAAAAGATTGTAATTGTTTTGGATGTTTTTTTATCAATACTTTCATTTTCCTCTTATGTGACGATAGTTACAAGCAACTCTTTTAACCTGTCGCTCAGCAGCTGGCATCTGGCTTTCTCCGTTAATCAAGATCAGTATCTTTTAGGTTTGAATCTGATTGATTACAACAAAGAACTCATAACCACTGTAGAGAGACAGGTATTCACCAAAACCATTAAAATGAAGATGAAAACAGGAGATGAAAATGCGATTTTCAATGTATTTTTCTGGCAGAGTCCAGCGTTGACGGTTGTTTATAAGAAAACGAGTATTTTCCCATATAAATCAGAAACTTATATGTACTTTGTTGCATCAAAAAATCCCGTTTTTATTGAAGAAAGCTATCAATATGCAAAGTTTCTTGGTTTTTCCATACTTTCTGCATCACTATCAATGAATGATTCAGGTTTTTCTTATGGCATGTATGGATACAGAGATATATATCTTGGATATTTCAAAACAGCTTCTGGTTATATAGCGGGATTGGGCGATATGAACGGAGAATATTCAGGAATGCTTGGAGCCGGTTTTGGAAAAGGGATTTCTTTTGGGTTTGGATACTTTATAAATAAGTCAAAATCTCTGGGTTTTGCAGGTCTTTCTTTTGATGAAGGAGGTATTTATCCGCAGGTATTTGTAAAATGGAACTTCAAAATGGCTGAACTTTCCCTTCTCTACCAGAATGGGAGGTTTTTACTCTCTGTCCATGAATGATCTTTATGTTTACATCCACATTCCATTTTGTGAGAAAAAATGTATATATTGTGATTTTCTTTCGGTAGCTGTGAAGTCGCTGGAAGAGGAATATTTTCAATCTTTAATAAAAGATATAGAAAGCAGCGAGATTCTAAAAAATTCTGCTGTGAAGACGGTTTATTTTGGTGGAGGAACTCCATCGTATGTGGATGAAAGGTATATAGATATTGTGCTAAACACTGTGGCTAAAACTTCAAGAGTCTTTGACCCAGAAGAAATCACGATAGAGCTCAACCCGGAATCAACTGACGGGCGCAAGATCAAATTCTATCGATTTATTGGTGTAAACAGGGCAAGTCTTGGCGTTCAGGCTATGGACGATGAGGTTTTAGAAGCTTCAGGAAGAATACACGATGCTGCTCAGGCAGAGAAAGCGGCTTTTCTTTTAAGGGAGGTTTTTGATAATTTAAATCTTGACTTCATAATAGGGCTTCCGGGAAGTTCTATGGAAGCTGTAGAGCAGAATTTAAAACTTATCGAAAAGGTAAAACCTGATCATGTTTCTGTATATATGCTTGAAATTCATGAAGAAACACCTCTTTTTTCTCTTCTGAAAAAAGGCAGGATTCATCTTCCTTCAGATGATGATATGGCAAGCATGTTTGATGAGATGATGGAGGGATTGACAGAGTCTGGTTTTGAAAGGTATGAAATTTCAAATTTTGCAAAGGATGGAAAAAGGTCTCTTCATAACCTTTCATACTGGCTGAACAAAAACTACATCGGTTTTGGAGCATCAGCGGGAGGTCATGTAGGAAACTATCGGTATGTAAAGACCATGAGTGTACAGCAATATATAGATAACCCGTTTTCTTTATCTTATGAGAGGCACAATACAGATTGTGAGGAGTTTAAAGAAACACTTTTTATGGGGCTCAGGCTGGTTGACGGCATTTCGATAGAAAGCCTTAAAAAGCGTTTTCCGGAGCTTTTGAAAGACTTTTTGGTGTATGTATCAGAAGACAGCCTCTTTTCAATAAAAGATGATAGAATTAAATTATCAAAAGCAGGATTGGATTTATCAAAATTAGCATTTGAGAAGATTGTGAGGTGGAATTGTGAGTGATTTTCATTTTCATGCACATATGGATGGTGGGGAGCATGATCACGAGCATGAGCTTGTTGAGGTAGAAATTTTTTCGATACTTGATGATGAAGGGAAAGAGGAATTTTTTAAAGAAGTGGGAACGGTTGAATACGGTGGAAAAACTTACAAGGTCTGGCAGGAAGTGCTTTTGGATGAAAAGCAGGAGCTCATTGTAAATGAAGGTGATATCCACATTTTTGAGGAGATAGAAGAAGATGGAGAAACTTACCTTGACAAGGTTTTAGACTACGATTTGGCAAAGAAGATTTTTGACATCTGGGAAAAGATGTTAGAGGAGGAAAAAGAATAATCCTCTTGAAATAATTCTTCATCGGAAGTACTTATCGCAAACGGAAATGATTAATTCAGAAAGCTCAGCAGAAACAGCCGGGCTTTTATTTTTTTTTAAATATAGCCAGCACCCACCATGTTACATCCATTTAATAATATTAGCTATATATTTATTTTGAATTTGACTAACTACAAGTACAAATTTTATAATTCAAGCCCAAGGAGGTGATATTTTTGGGTAGAAGAGTGGTAATCACAGGTATGGGGGTAGTTTCGCCTATCGGGATCGGAAAAAAGGAGTTTGCGGAGGCTTTAAAGAGGACAAAAATAGGGGTTGATAAAATAACTTCTTTTGATCCTTCTTCTCTCCCCGTCCAGATTGCTGCAGAAGTGAGGAACTTCAAAGCTGAGGATTATATAGATAAAAAACTTGCAAGAAGGCTTGATAGGTACGCTCAATTTGCGCTTGTTGCCGCAAAAGAAGCCATAGAGCAATCAGGAATAAACTTTGAAAAGTATGGGGAGAGGACAGCTGTTTTGATAAGCTCTGGTATGGGAGGATACCTGACATTAAAGGAGGAAGATACCGTTCTTGAAACCAGAGGGCCTTCAAGGGTCAGTCCTTTTATGGTGCCGAAGATTCTTATAAACATAGCTCCTGGTATTGTAGCTATGGAGTATGGACTGAAAGGTGCTAATTTTGCACCAGTTAGCGCCTGTGCCTCATCTCTTCACTCAATGGCTCTTGGAGCCTTGCTGATAAAGCATGGTTATGCTGATGTTGCTATCGTTGGAGGGGCGGAGGCGACAATTGCTCACCTTCCAATAGCAGGTTTTGCATCGATGAGGGCTCTTTCGACAAGAAACGATGAGCCAAAGAAAGCCTCAAGACCTTTTGATAAGGCAAGAGATGGGTTTGTCATGGGAGAAGGTGGAGCTGTTCTTGTGATAGAAGCCGAAGAGGTGGCAAAGGAAAGAGGAGCGAATATAATAGCAGAGGTCAAAGGTTTTGGTATGAACGATGATGCCTACCACTTCAGCGCTCCTCACCCGGAAGGTGAAGGAGCAGCTGCATGTATGAAACAGGCTCTTGACATGTCAGGGCTTTCTCCTGAGGATATCGACCTTGTGTCAGCCCATGCGACATCAACGCCGGTGGGTGATGCAGCAGAGCTTAAGGCAATAAAGAAGCTGCTTGGAAGAAGAGCGAAGGAAATAAAGGTAGTTGCCTCAAAAACACTTCTCGGGCATCTTCTGGGTGCGGCGGGTGCGACAGAACTCGTTGCGGCCATTTTGATGATGCAGGAAGGATTTGTGCATGGAATGCCAAATCTTGACAATCCCGATGACGAGATGGAAGATGTTGGCCATCCTGGAAAAGAAGCGGAAAAATGGAATATAAGAAACTTAATTAAAAACGCCTTTGGGTTTGGTGGTCATAACGCTTCTTTAGTCGTTGGGAGGTATGAGGGATGAACATAGATGAGATAATGAAAATTCTTCCCCACAGGTATCCTTTTCTTCTTGTAGATGGGGTTGAAGAGGTGGGAGAAGATTACATAGTTGCGTACAAAAATATCTCAATATCCGATCCCATTTTCCAGGGTCATTTTCCGAACTACCCCATATATCCAGGAGTGTTAATAATTGAAGGGCTGGCGCAGACCGCCGGCCTCCTACTTTTGAAAGACGCAAAAGATTCTATTCCACTATTTCTTGGAATTGACAACGCAAGGTTTAAAAAAGAAGTTAGACCAGGTGACAGACTTGTGTATGAGGTAAAGATAACTCAGAGCAGAGGAACAGTGGTAAAGGTGGATAGTATAGCGAAAGTTGAAGGAAAAGTGGCGGCAAAGGCAGAGCTGCTTCTGGGGGTGAAAAAGTGAGAACAAGAGTTACCGAGCTTTTGAATATAGAGTATCCGATAATAATGGGTGGAATGGCATGGGCAGGAACGGCAAAACTGGCAGCTGCTGTCTCAGAAGCCGGGGCGCTTGGTGTCATAGGTTCTGGTTCCATGACACCTGATATATTGAGGGAAGAGCTTCGAAAAGCAAAAAAGCTCACATCAAAACCCATAGGAGTTAACATTCTTCTTCTTAACCCTTATGTTGATGATCTTGTAAAGGTAGCTATTGAAGAGAAAGTTTCTGCCATAACATTCGGTGCTGGGAATCCTGCAAAATATATCCCAGAGCTTAAAGAACATGGAATAAAGGTGATTCCGGTGGTGGCGGCAGATTCTCTGGCAAAGCTTGTAGAGAGGGCAGGAGCCGATGCTGTTATAGCAGAAGGGATGGAAAGTGGAGGGCATATCGGAGAGGTAACAACAATTGTTCTTGTCAACAAAGTGGCAAGGAGTGTAAAGATACCCGTCATTGCAGCTGGTGGGATAGCCGATGGAAGAGGTATGGCAGCTGCCTTTGCACTGGGAGCGGAGGGAGTTCAGATGGGAACAAGGTTCGTTGCAACAGAGGAAGCAGAAGTTCATGAAGAATACAAAAAAAGAATAGTTAAAGCTTCGATAAGAGACACGGTTGTAACTGGGGCAAAGCTTGGCCATCCAGCGAGGGTTATAAAAACTCCTTTTGCAAAGAAGATAGTTGAAATAGAAACGAAGGATTTTGAAGAGGCAGAAAATCTTCTTCTTGGAAGCTTGAGAAGAGCTGTCCTTGAAGGTGATGTAAAAAGTGGATCTTTCATGGCAGGCCAGAGTGCAGGGCTTGTTAATGATATTAAACCCGTGAAGGAAGTGATAGAAGATATAATGAAAGAATTTGAAGATACGCTTAATTCCATGTGCAGCAAAAAGGAAAGCTGGTTTGGAGGTGAATAATCGTGATTGCTTTTCTCTTTCCCGGGCAGGGATCACAATACCCCGGTATGGGAGAAGATTTTGCCAGATATGAGAGCGCGGAAAGATTTTATCAAATAGCAAGTGAAGTTTTAGGTTTTGATTTGTATGAAATAATGAACGGTGATGAGGAAACACTCACCCTTACAGAAAACGCTCAACCTGCAATATACCTTACAAGCTTTATAGCCTATGAAGAGTTGAAAAAAAGAGGAATCGATCCAGATGTCATGGCAGGGCACTCCCTTGGCGAGTACACTGCTCTGGCGGCGGCTGGAGTTTATGATTTTGAAACGGGACTTTATCTTGTAAGAAAAAGGGGCGAGTACATATCGCAGGCGCTCCAGCCAGGAAAAGGTACCATGGCTGCGATTATAGGACTTGACCTGAGCAAGATAGAAGAGATTGTCAACTTCATTGATGGCGTTTACATCGCAAATTACAACGCACCTGTTCAGATCGTTACAAGTGGCCTTAAGGATGCGGTGTATGGGGCTATGGAAAAATGTAAAGAAGCCGGTGCGAAAAGAGTGGTGGAGCTAAAAGTTTCTGGTCCTTTTCATACTCCATATTTAAGATATGCAGAAGAGAAAATGGAAGAAGAAGTGCGGCAAATTAAATTCAGAGAGCCGTGCTGCCCGATAGTCATGAACGTAACGGCAAAGCCAACGACAGATCCAGAAGAGATTAAAAGAAACTTGATAGCCCAGATTACAGGCCCTGTAAAGTGGATGCAGACGATGGAGACCATGAAGGAGATGAAGGTAAGTGAAATGTATGAAGTGGGACCGAAGGATGTTCTCAAAGGACTTGGAAAGAGGAACAAGGTTAAGGTGAAACATTTCAGTGAAGAGGTGGTGGTGGAAAATGCTTAATGATAAGGTGGCTATCGTCACAGGGGCTTCAAGCGGCATAGGAAGGGCGATAGCAAAAAGGATGATAGAAGAAGGAGCCATTGTCATTGGAATTGCAAGGAGTGAAGATAAGCTTCAGAGTGTTAAAGAATGGCTTGGGGAAAGCTTTCACTACAAAGTAGCTGATGTTTCAGAGTACGAGAGAGCCCAGCAGGTGGTAAAAGAAGTTTACGAAGAATTTGACAGGATAGATATCCTTGTAAACAACGCAGGGATAGCGGAAGATACACTTCTCGTAAGGATGGACAAAGAAAAGTGGCAGAAAGTCATAGATGTGAATCTTGGAGGCGTGTTTAACTATACAAAAGCGGTTCTTTCATACATGATGAAGCAGAAAAGTGGAGTTATTATTAATATCTCTTCCGTTGTAGGACTTTATGGCAACGCTGGCCAGACCAATTATGCTGCTTCGAAAGCTGGAATAATTGGCTTTACAAAGTCCCTGGCAAA
>JAGHBG010000032.1 GCA_021161105.1 Thermotogaceae bacterium
CATCTATTCTTATTTTATCCAATAAAACCCGTCATCAGGTAATTTTTGAACCCCTTCTGGATATTTTTCATGTAAAACTTTCAAAAACTTTTCAACATCTTTTTTACATTTTGATATTGGAATATAGTAAAAAACCATTCTTGATAAGGAGTTTATTAATACACTTTTTGGCATTTTAAGTATTTTTAAGGCTGCATCAACTGCTTCTTCTTTTCTTTTGTTCATTTCCTCTGTAGATACCCACAGGGCAAGTTCTGCATATTCAGCTTCCAGACTGTGATTTTTAAGAAAACTTTTAGTAGTGAAAAGTCCTGCTATGGGAATTCTCTCTAATAGGCCCGTCGATTTCGACCATTCTTTTTGAAAGTCTAAAACAATTTTTCCAGATTTAGAAGAAGTTATCATAGTGACAAAAGGTTCTGGAAGTGCTGCATACTCAATCTTACCTGCTTTGAAAAGCGAAACAATTTCATTTGGTTGTGCGTAGCTAATAATTACATCTATATCTGGATTGAGTCCTGCTTCTTCTAAAATATATCTAAGCAAGACATCAACTACCGTTCCTCGTGTGTGGGCACAGTAGATAGTTTTACCTTTCAGATCTTTCAGGTCACTGATCTCCTGTTTTCCAACCATATAGAATACTTTCCACTCATGTACTCCAAGGAGGACTATGTCAAATTCTTTGCTGTAAAGATTTGCACCTAAGGTTATGGGAAGAATATAGAAATCAGCTTTGCCGACTTTGATAGATGCTACAGCTTCTTCTGGGGTTCTCCAGAAAGAAACTTCAAGGTGTCTTCCTATTTCACCATTTGTGATAAATGAAACCGGTAAAATTGTTGGACCATATGGATTGAGAAGTGTTAGTGCTAAAATATGCACAGAAAATATGATTCCAAAAATAAGAAAAACTTTTTTCAACATGAATATCCCCCCTCTTCAAATGTGTGAGTATTTTCACATACAATTATAAGCAAATAAAGATTTGAAAGCAAGTATTAAAAAATCCAGGTCTCTGATATAATTAATTGATTAATCAAGAATTTTAGTGAGTAAAGAATTATGGTGAAATGAAATTTCTTTGTGGACTGTTTAGCAACGAATCAGAAAAAAGGGCGTGACTAATGAAATGGTTAATATAAATTCATTTTTAAACAAAGTTCTCCCATTTGTCTCTAAGCCAGCAAGGTACATTGGAGAAGAATACAATTCTGTATTGAAGGATCCTGAAGAAAAACTGAGGATAGCGTTAGTTTTTCCTGATGTTTATGAAATAGGAATGTCAAATTATGGTCTTGAGATCTTATATCATATATTAAACTCATTAGATTTTGTTTGGGCAGAAAGAGCTTATCTTCCATGGCCAGACATGATTGAAAAGATGAAAAAATATGGTATTCCTCTTTTTACCCTTGAATCTAAAACACCATTAAACGAATTAGATGCTGTTGGTATTTCTCTTGAATATGAACTTTCCTACACCAATGTTGTAGAGGTCCTAAAGCTTTCTAACATACCTGTAAGAGCTGGAGAAAGGGGAGAGGCTGATCCTGTTATAATTGGGGGCGGACCCCTCTCTGCAAACCCTGAACCAATTTCTCAGGTTTTTGATGCTATTCTTGTCGGCGATGGAGAAGAAGCAATAATCGAAATAGCAGAAATCTTAAAGGAAACAAAGGGAGAAACAAGAAAATGGAAAATTAAAGAGCTGTCAAAAATTAAGGGAATGTACATTCCCGCTTATTATGAGCAGGTTGGAAGAAAGATAATTCCAGTTAAGAGTAATGCACCTGTACCTGTTAAAAGAAGAGTTCTTGAGGATATCAGCAAGTTTCCTCCACCAGTTAAGAAGATCCTTCCACACATAGAAAGTGTCCATGATAGAGCAGTAATAGAGGTTATGAGAGGATGTACAAGAGGCTGCAGATACTGCCATGCTGGAATGATCTACAGGCCTGTCAGGGAGAGAGATCCCAAGGAAGTTATAAAGTATGCAAAAGAACTTATAGATAATACCGGTTATGAAGAATTGTCGTTATTATCGTTATCCACTATGGATTACACTTCCATTAATAAGCTTTCTGAGGTTTTAATAAATGAAGTTTTAAAAGAAAGGATGGTGGCACTTTCTTTGCCCTCAACAAGGGTAGACAGTTTTGGAATCGAGATAGCGAGCAGAATAGCTGGGATAAGAAAAACAGGTCTTACTTTTGCACCTGAGACAGCGTCTCAAAGCTTAAGAAATGTTATAAACAAAACTATAAGTAACGAAAATATTTACAAAACAGCTGAGACAGCTCTTAAAGCTGGATGGCGAAGGATAAAGTTATATTTCATGATAGGATTGCCAACAGAGACAGAAGATGATTTATACAGTATTTTGGACATGATAAAAAAGATTAAAAAAATGGGATTCAGAGATGTTAGAGCTTCTGTTTCGATTTTCGTGCCAAAGCCACATACACCGTTTCAATTTGCAGATCAAATAAACTTAGATGAAGCCTATGAAAAAACAAGAATATTAGCGAAAGGAAAACGGTTTGCGAGAATAGACGTTCACAATCCAAAAAAGAGTTTCATAGAAGGTGTGCTGTCAAGATCAGGAAGGGAGATGTTAGATGTAATATTAAAAGTAAATGAATTCGGCCAAATATACGATGAATGGTCAGAATTTTTTTCTTTCGATAAGTGGCTAAAAGCTTTTGAAACGGTTGGTATAGATCCAGTAAAATATTTAAAGGGGGTAAGCTTTGAAGATGACACTCCGTGGGATCATATATGGGCTGGCATAGACAAAGAATTTCTAATAAAAGAGTATAAAAAAGCCTTATTACAAGAAATTACTCCTGATTGCCGCTGGTCAAGATGCTACCTATGTGGAATATGTATAAAGGAAAAAGTGAGAAATGTTTTAAAAGAATTCAAGTAAATCAAACTTCCATAAAAATCCAAGAATGAACGAGAATATATTTTCGCTTGCATCGGTTGGTTTCAGTACATACCCTTCTCCATCAACTCCGGGGAGCGCTTCAAGTTTGTTTTCTATACTGGTAAAACTGAGTTTTGTAAATATCTCAAAGTTTTCCAAAGCTTTTATGCTGTATGAAGCTTCAAAGACTGCTTTCTTCTCAAGTTCAGAATCATCCAAGAGATGAGTGTATTCTGGCGTTGAAACAAGATCCTGCCAGGGATTGCTGTAAGATTTTGCACCAGAAATGACATATTCAAGTGATAAATTCAAAGAACCACCAACAATGTTGCTTTCATAAGCTACAAGGAAAGCTAAAGAGTTTTCTCCATATTTAAAACCAACGTAGTTTTCTTCTGAAAGAAGGGTTCTTGTACCATCTTTTAAATGAACGATCGATTCCGGGAAAAGGACATATCCAGTTTCTGGAGCTCTTGGTTCAAAAGTATATTTTGTGGCACCAGCATGATATAAACCGAATATCCCAACTTTTGTTTTGATTTTTCCTCCCAGCGACCATGATATTTTATCTGGATTCTGGAAACCCCCGTAGAATCTGTTCATATTGAAATCATCAATTAGTATCTGCGCATATAAGTAAAGATTTTCTGAGAGGTAATCTGTGAAGAAACCCATCAAGCTGCTATCGTCCCAGCCTTGATAGAATGGTTTATAAGCATATAGTGTATACTGAGTTAAAAAACTTGGCATTGGACTTAGAAAATACTCGTAGTCGAATAATCTGTTTGTGTAAACAACACTATCTTGAAACGCAAATCGTATCCTGTCAATTTTTAATCCGTAGGTCTTAAATACAACTCCTCTATCTGGATGGTTAAACTCTGGAACATTTTTTGAAAGGAGAATCCACTGCGTGTGGTAGAAAAGTCTCTCAGAAGAATAGGTTAAAAAAAGCGACGGCGCAGAAATTCCAGCTCCCGAGATAAACACTGAATAAGGGCTATCAACAAAATCTTCTAATACAAATCTTCCTGCTTTTATTGTGAAATTATCCCAATTGAATTTAACAAATCCTTCTTTAACATTAAAATAGCCCCCAAAGTAGAATTTATAATGGGCTGGATCATAATACATATTGTCGTTTGTAACATATAAATCTCCACCAATTTGAAAATCTCCAAGTTCATATATACCCTTTACCGTGACCCTGTAAAAGTTCTGAAGACCATCATACAGTGGAGACACCGATATGTTAAAAGACTCAGCATACATTATTTGGGATAAGAAAAGAATGATAATCGCTATTAACTTCATAAATCGGTTGCTTTTCATATTTCGATCTCCTTATTATTTTGGCTTAAACATTTTAAACTCTCTTTTATCTTTTTTACAATGGATCTCTTATCTCTTTCGCTTTTTACCCAATCGTACCTGTCAGCATTTATTATCAAAACTGGTGAAGCATCATAATTTTTTATGAATTTTTCATACCAAAAATTAAGCAATTCCCAGTATTCATATTCTGTTCTGATCTCGTATTCCCTTGCTCTTTCTTTTATTCTTTCAACGGCAAGTTTGGTAGAAATTCTTATATATATCATCAAATCAGGTTTGGGAACTTCTTTTATTAGATTTTGGTAGAGCCTTTTATAAACAGAGATTTCGTCTTCTGTCATATCTCCATCCTTATAGAGCATCTGTGCAAAAACGATGTCTCCATATATGGATCTGTCAAGAATGCTACTACCTTTTCTAAATGCATCCTTTATTTGTTCATACCGTACGGTCAAAAAAAGCATCTGTAACGTAAAAGCCCATCTTTTTCTTTCATGGTAAAACTTTGGAAGCATTTTTTCTATCACAGGATCGTTTAACTCATAATATGGAGTTAGCTCTAACTCTTCACTTAGAATAGAAATCAAAGAAGTCTTTCCAGAACCGACTGTTCCCTCTACTACAATGTTATAACTTTTCAGTTGATTTCACTCCCCCGGGTCTCTACTCCATAAATAGCTACAATTATTCCTACTAAAAAGAGAAGAAAAGAGAAGAAAAGAAGAAGGTTCAATAACTGTCCCCTAAACATTAACACGGTGTATGGTGCTATGATTCCGCCAATTCTCGTTACAGTGCCTGAAGATCCATTCCCAGTTGTTCTAAAAGAGGTTGGATAAAGCTCCGGAGTATATGCGTAAACTATTCCCCAGGCTCCCAGACAGAATATACTTGTAAGTAGAGCAAAAGTTATATAAAGTGCGGTACTCTGAACAAGTGCAAATCCAAGAGAAGCAATAGCGGTTCCAAACAGGAAGAACAACATAGACTTAACTCTACCAATTTTCTCTATTAGGTAGGCAGCGAGTAAATATCCAGGAAGCTGGAAAATCATCATTAGAAAAGTTAATGTCAAAGACTTCTCTACCAATCCTTTTGCAGCGAAGATACTTGGAAGCCATAAAAATATTCCATAATAAACTATGCTTAAAACAAACCATGCACTCCATATCATTAGAGTTCGAGAGGTGTAAGGTTTTTTCAAGAGCTCATATACAGGTACCTTTACTTTTTTTATAGGTTCTATTTCTTCTTTTATTTTTACTCCAAGGAGTTTTTCAAGAGCATTTTTACCTTTTTTCATGAATACAAATCGCGGGCTTTCTGGTATCCTCAAATACCATAAAAAAAGAACAAGTCCAACTGCCATGATCCAATAATCCCAGCGCCAGTTTGCTTCTCCTAAGGTTACATGAACCATTCCCACTAAAATACTACCAATTGCCCACATAGATTCAAGAAGCACCAGATATCTTCCTCTTAGCTTTACAGCTGTTACCTCACTCAGGTAGGCGTTAACGGATGGCATAAGTCCACCAAACCCAAACCCAGCAAATGTTCTAAATATGGTATATGAAACTGCGGATGATGAAAAGCCACCTAAAAAGGTAAAAAGAACAGAAAAACCAAGATATAAGTTTATCGTGATCTTTCTTCCAAAAATATCAGAGATAAGTCCAGATAAAAAAGCACCAACTAGCATACCAATAAAAACAGAGCTTTTTAAAAAAGCCTGGGATACCGCAGAAGAGCTTCCAAAGTCAGTTAAAACCGCACTTGTTGTAAAAGTTCCAAGAAGAACGCCATAAGAAACTATAATCCACGCAGGGAAACTTAAAAACAAAAACTTCCTTTGCCTTTCACGACTTATGTACGTTTCTATAATCGCGTCTATTTTCATATACACCCAACCCCCTTTCCAACTTTATGTTACGACTTTTGCTATTAATCTTATCGAAATATTCCTATTTTTTTAAACAATAAGCTCTTTCAACTGGCAATAGAAATAGTTATTGTTGTTCATTTTCTTTTGCTGGTTGATACATAAGTATTTTTATTTCGCTACTTTCCTTGAACTTTTTAAACTCGGTGTTCCACCATTTGTTCCATATTTCTTCTTTTTTCTTTTCAAGAAGTTTTTCCACAATTTCCTCTCTTACTTCTTCAAATGATGGTATTTTTTCCTTTTTTGAATCTCCAACTTTAATTATTACCCACTTGACGCCTGCCTTATAAGGCCCAAGTATGGCATCCTTAGGAGAATTCATAATCTTTTTTGCAATATCGTCTCCGAGTAAATACTTCATTTTATCCTCAGTTAGAAATCCTATCTTTCCACCATCCTTGGCAGTTTCAGAATCTACCGACATTTCTTTTGCTACATCTTCAAAGTTTTCACCTTTCAATATTCTTCTCAAAGCTTCTGTGGAGCTATCTTTATTGTCAAGAACTATAATGTAGACTTCCTTTTGAACCTGATCTTTCTTGGATAGGTAATTTTCTTTATAATAGTTTTCGATTTCTTCTTTTGTTACAGTAGCATCTTGTGTGACTTTTTCTTTCAGATTTTCAAGGCTTTTGTTTGTTGCATATATCCATGAAAATTTCTTTTTGAGATCATCTAAAGTAAGTCCGAACTCTGCGATATATTTTTCAAAGTCTTTTTCATTCATTCCGAGGTTATTAAGCGCATTTTTCATTTGTGTATCAACGAAGGTCTTTACCTCTTCTTCACTTGGATAAACCCCATCTTTTTTCGCCATTTGCTGAACCAACGCTTGATCAACAATGTCTTTCAAAACTTCGTATCTGTACCTTTGTAGAAAGAGCAAACCCTCTTCAGTTGATGTAAGAACGTTAAAGAATTTCTCATCTATCGTATACACGGAGGACAGAATCCTCTTCAGATCTGCCATTAAATTAAGAAAATCGGAATTTACCTTTTCACCGTTAACAATGGCGACAGGTGTAGCAGCATTTGCAAATATAGATACACCTACGATAGTTAACGTTAACACCATAAAAACACTTCTTTTCATTTTCCCATCTCCTTTTTCGTCATTTCCCAATATTTATTCATTTCTTCTACATCCATGCTTTTTAAATCCTTCCCGTCCTTTTCAATGAGTCTCTCCATAATAGAAAATCTATCTACGAATTTTTCTACAGATTTTCTTAAAGCTCTTTCCGGATCTATATTCAAAAATCTTGACAAATTCACAAGAGAAAACAAAATGTCTCCAAATTCTTCTTCAGATGGGTTCCTTTCGAACTCTGATATTTCCTCTTTGATTTTTTCAAAAACGCCTTTCGAATCTTTCCAATCAAAGCCAACAGCCGAAGCATTTTCTTGAATCCTTCTTGCAAGTGACAGAGCAGGTAGAGCTTTATTTACCTCACCGATAGAGCTTTTCTTTTTTTTCCCTTTTTCCAGTGCTTTCATCTCCTCCCAGCGGATGTAAGAGTATTTTCCGTCCTTTTTAAAAACATGAGGATGTCTTCGAATGAGTTTATCTGTTAAACTGTCAATCACATCTTTCATTGTAAACGCGTTTCTTTCTTTGGCTATTTGACTGTGAAAGACGATTTGAAGAAGAACATCGCCCAGTTCCTCTTTCATTGCTTCATCATTTTTTTCATCAATCGCTTCTAATAATTCATATGCTTCCTCTATCAGATAAGGCTTCAAACTCTCATGGGTTTGGGCTCTATCCCAGTCACAACCTTCAGGAGCTCTGAGTACTTCCATTACTTTTATAAGGTTCTCGAAACTTTCTCCGAGTTCACTCAAACTTATACACTCCTTTTGAGAATTATTATCTCGACTCTATCAGAAGCATCTTCGGCAAGGTCGGAAATGTCACCAATAAGTGTTATTATTTCTTTTATCTCAAGTTTTTGAGCTCTATCAATTTCGAGAGAAAAGAGTGTTTTCATTATATCCCACTCAACCATATCTTCTTCATGCTCTTTTTCTTCTGTTCTCTTTATAAAACCTTTTGCCTTTTCCATATCTTCGAACATAAGATATATAGATTCCTTTAATTCCTTGAATGTATCAATGGCGAGTCTTACCTGCTTTCTTATTCCGCTTTTAATTTCTGGTGGTATTTCTGGTTTCTGGAAACTGATTATCTTTGTTACGGTTTCCGCTCTATCAGCTATCCTGTCTACAGATTCGATGAGTCCCAAAAGATCTCCTCTAAAATTTGGTAGAAAGGCTCCTGCGTACATCATGCTTTCCGTTTCTCGCCTCAAACCGTCTGCTTTGCTTTCCAGCATCATAACTTTTTCGCAACACCTATCGGCATCACTGCAATTTCCATCAAGATATGCATTTACAAAATCCTCAAAATTTTCCAAAGTTTTCCCAACAGTTTCCACATGCTCTTTAAATTTCCTTATTATCTCCTCTTCTTTCTTTCCAATAAATATCATCTTTCCTCCCCCTTATCCTAAATTATTTTAAGCACGGTGAATATCAGATAAAGAATAGCAGAAATAGCTCCTGCTACAACTGGAGTTTGAACCCAGCCAAGAAATATTCTAAGCAACATTTGTTTATTTGCAAGATTGGTGCCTCTTGCAAGCCCAGCACCGAGGACTCCACCAACAACAGCTTGTGAGGTAGAAACAGGGACACCGATAATTGCAAATATCCACACTGTAAGAGCCTCTGCCAGTATAGAAATAAGTGATGAAAAGTAATCAAGCGCTATTATCCTTTTTCCAACAGTTAGCATAACCTTTTTGCTATATGTGAGTATTCCAAAAGCTATAGCAAGCCCACCTATTAAAGCTGCACTGTTTACACTTAAAAGATTTCCTACAAATGCTCCTGTGACGTTGGCGACATTGTTCGCTCCTAAAGAATACGCTCCATAGGCTCCGGCAATCCACGCGGTGATGATCAATATTCTGTTTTGTAGAGCTAATGACTTTATCTTGGAGAATAATGGAGCAAGGATTTTGTAAAGTATATACCCGATAATCAGAGCACCTATTGGTGTCGCACCCCAGCATATAAGAATCTTTACCAGAACCATCCAATTGACTTTTCCCGTAAACAATCCAATTCCTACTATACCACCAACTATGGCCTGTGAAGTTGAAACAGGAAGGCCAAAGTAAGTCATTATAGCAACAGAAATAGCGCCACCAAGAACCGATATGGCACTTTCCATAAGGTTGGAGTTACTCAAAGAGCCGATGGTTTTTAGTCCAGCAGCGCCACCTATAACAGCACCGAGAACAACGAATATAGATGCCACAATGGTGGCTTTTCTGTAGGGGATCATTCCGTTGGCGACAGGCGGTCCAAAAACATTTGCAGAGTCATTAGCACCAAGTCCCCATCCTAAAAATATTGAGGGAAGAATGTACCAGATCATGCTATCGCCTCTTTGCCAAAAGTTTTTTAAAATAGCTTTGATTGTTTAAAAAGTTTCTCTCTTTTCTTAAGAATGGCTTTATATCTTTTCTTAGAAATTTTACCTTCTTTCAACCATTTATCCAAAACATTTTCATTTAAGGTTTCTATTACTCCTGAAAAAGTCAACCTGTGAAATGCAGTAGCACCAAACTCTCTTATTTTTTCCTTGTGTTTTTTTGTTGGATATCCAAAATGTATACCAAATTCATATTGAGGATATATTTTATCATAAGCTATCATAATCTTGTCCCTGGTAACTTTAGCTATTATAGAAGCTGCTGCTATACTCTGGCTTTTTGAATCACCTTTAATCACACATAAAGACTTTTCACTTATTTCAAGCTTTTTACCATCTATTAGCAATATGCCAAATTCTTTGTTCAGATTTTCAATAGCCCTTCTTATAGCAAGCTTTGTGGCATTCAAAATATTTAAAATATCTATTTCTGCTGGAGTTGCAATTCCTATTCCGTAAAAAGCATTCTCCAGAATTATATTGTATATTTCTTCTCTATTCTTCGCAGAAAGTTTTTTAGAATCATCCACAATATCAAGTTCTCTTTTCAGTATAACTACAGAAGCAACAACGGGCCCTGCTAATGGGCCCCTGCCTGCTTCATCGGCACCTGCTACTATTCCATACTTGTTCTTATATATTTCGTCGAAGTTTTTTTCTATCACTTTTTGCTTTTCACACTTCCTCTGTAAAATGGAAGTTTAACCACTTCTGCTTTTGCATCCTTATTTCTAATTTTCACGATAAGTTGAGTACCTTTTTTATGGTAACCAAATTTCACATAACCAAAGGCTATGGATTTATTTAGTGTAGGTGAAAAGCTACCGCTGGTAATTTTTCCAATTTCTTCACCTTCTACATTGAATACTTTGTATCCATGCCTTGCAATGTTTCTCCCTTCAAGGACCATTCCTACAAGAATCTTTGAAAGGCCTTTCTCCTTTACTTCAAGAAGAGCTGATTTCCCAATGAAATCAGCCTTACCGAATTTTACTGTCCATTTAAGACCAGCTTCGAGTGGATTTGTCTCATCGTTCATATCATTCCCATAAAGAAGGTACGAAGCTTCCAGTCTGAGAAGATCCCTTGCACCAAGTCCCGCAGGTTTTACCCCAAGATCCAGAAGATCTCTCCATACGGTAACTGTAGCGTCCTTATCAACCATAACTTCAAATCCGTCTTCTCCCGTATATCCTGTTCTTGATATAACAGCTTTAACACCTTTAACTCTACCTTCAGCAAAATGATAAAATCCAATTTCGCTTAATTTAATATTAACAATTTGCTGCAAAATCTCTTCCGCCTTTGGACCCTGAACAGCAATAAGTCCAAATTCATCGGATCTATTTTCCACCTTCACGTTGAATTTACTTTCGTGCGATTTTATCCACCCATAGTCCTTTTCTATATTTGCTGCATTAACTACCAAGTAAGCAGTTTCCCTGTCAACCTTAAATGCAATGAGATCATCTATAATTCCTCCTTTTTCGTTGCACATTGGGGAATACACTGCTTCTCCAAACTTTATAGACGTAAAGTCGTTAGTAATTATGTAATCAACAAATTTTATAGCGTCAACACCTTTTACGAATATTTCTCCCATATGAGAAACATCAAACACGCCCACGTTTTCTCTAACTGCTCTCGTCTCATCAAGTATAGAGGTGTACTGAACCGGCATTTCCCATCCAGCAAAGTCCACCATCTTTGCACCAAGTCTCACATGTTCTTCATAAAGAGGAGTTCTTTTAAGTTTACTCATCCTTATTCCCTCCTTCATTTAGTATTTTGATTGATTTCTCATATAAACTTTCTGGAACTAATACTTCTATAATTCCGCCCGAACCAAATATAACAGGGAGAGCGTAGTCAACCTGCTGCAGCATAACAGGAATATCGTTCTCTTCAAGTAAAGACTTAATTGTACTTGCCTCAAATTCTTTAAATTCTCCCAAGCTTTTCCAGCCTTCCATAAACATCACCCGTTTAGAATTGTATCACTAAAATCAAATAAAGTATTAAAATTACTTATATAAGGGGGGATGTAAGGTGAAAGATGTGCCAAAAGAAATGCTAGAAGAGGTAGAAAAACTCCGCGAAGAAATAGAATACCATAACTACAGGTATTATATACTGGCAGATCCAGTAATATCTGATGAAGAATATGACAAACTTATGAAAAGACTCGTTCAACTTGAAAAGAAATATCCCCAGCTTATTACACCCGATTCTCCTACGCAAAGGGTAGGAGGGAAAGTCTTAGAAGGCTTCAAAAAAGTGAAGCACTCTATACCGATGTTAAGCCTTGACAACACCTACGATGAAAACGAGATAAGAGAATTCGATAAAAGAGTGAAGAAAGGACTTTCAAGTGAGGAAGTAGAATATGTTTCAGAATTGAAGATAGATGGAATATCAATAGCGCTTCGTTACGAAGAAGGACGCTTTAAAATGGCGATAACACGAGGGGATGGAACGGAGGGAGAAGACGTTTCAGAGAATGTAAAGCTCATAAGGAGCGTTCCCTTGAGATTGAGAAAACCACTCACCTTGGAGGTAAGGGGAGAAATATATATGCCAGTTGATGAGTTTAAAAGGATAAACGAAGAAAGAGAGGAGCAGGGTCTTCCACCATTTGCTAACCCCAGGAACGCCACTGCAGGTACAATCAGACAACTTGACACGTCGATCGTGGCAAAAAGAAATCTGGATTCCTTCATATACTATTTAGTAAATCCCTTGAATTACGGAGTGGAGACCCAATGGGAAGCACTTCAGTTCTTAAAAGAAGTAGGTTTTAAGACAAATCCACATTCCAGACTCTGTAAATCTATTGACGAAGTTATAGATTATTGGAAAATATGGACAAAAGATAGGTACAATCTCGATTACTGGGTGGACGGTATAGCTGTGAAAGTGAATTCCTTCAGGCAGCAGGAAAGATTAGGTACAACGGCAAAGTCTCCCAGATGGGCTATTGCATTTAAGTTTCCAGCAGAACAAGTTAGAACAAAAATTCTTGATGTTGCTTTTCAAGTGGGAAGAACCGGTGTGATAACTCCAGTTGCAGAACTTAAATCAGTTCAGCTCGCAGGAACCACTGTTAAGAGAGCCTCCCTTCACAATTTCGACTACATAAAAGAAAAAGATATAAAGATAGGTGACTATGTGTTTGTGGAAAAAGCTGGTGGAATAATTCCACAGGTTGTAAAGGTTATAACTGAGCTTAGAGATGGTAGTGAAAAGGAAATTAAGCCACCAGATAAATGTCCAGTTTGTGGGGGAACTGTTGGCAAACTGGATCCTTCAGAAGTTGCAATAAGATGTTTGAATCCTCATTGCCCTGCAAAGTTGAAAAAGGCATTGGAAACTTTTGTTTCCCGTGATGCGATGAACATAGAAGGTATGGGAGAAAAGCTAATAGAAAGAATGGTAGATGCTGGGATAGTTAAGGACATTGCTGATATATATTTTCTAACTCCTTTTGACTTTGCTCAACTTGGGAGCGGTATAGGTCAAAGAACAATAGCCAAATTTTTAAAGGAAATTGAAGAATCAAAAAACATGCCTCTTGAGAAACTGATAGCAGGCCTTGGCATACCTCATGTAGGAACAAAAATGGCTAAGATCTTAGCTGAAAATTTCGAAAGTCTCGAAGATTTAGCAAACGCTTCCCTTGAGAGGTTAATGGAGATAGAGGGAATAGGAGAAGAAGTTGCCAGGTCAATAGTGGAGTACTTTAGAAATAAAAAGACGAAGGAGATCATCGAAAAACTCAAAAAAGCAGGTGTAAATATGAAATCCTCCATAGTTAAAGGCAAAGCATTGCGAGGGCTTAAATTTGTTATTACAGGTGAGCTTGACAGGTGGTCAAGAAAAGAGATAGAAGATTTCATAGAAAGCCTTGGTGGAAAGGTTTCTTCCAGCGTATCTAAAAAAACAGATTATGTAATAGTTGGACGAAACCCTGGGACTAAATTACAAAAAGCTCAAAAACTTGGTATAAAAATCTTAAATGAAGACGAGTTTGTCAAGTTAGTTAAGGAAAAAGCTGAAAAAATGGAAGAAAAAGTAGAAATCCCGGAGAAGAAAGGGCCAATGAGATTGTTTTAAGGTTCTTTTAACCAAACTTCAATAAGATTCGGGTTGAGGCTTCCAGGTTCTGGTTTTTGAATAGCAACAACACCGGTTCCATGAATCTTTATGTCAAAACCAAAATGTTCTTTTATATATAGAATGTCTTTGAGAGAAAGGCCTATTAGATTAGGAACAACTCCTTTATATATGATTAACGGTGACGGTTCTTTCATTTTTAATAAATCCCTAACTATATTTGCAAAAACTGGTGCTGCAACTTCCCCTCCCAAGTATTCGCCTGATTTTGGATTATCAATATAAACAAGTATCGTGTATTTTGGATCATCCGCCGGGAAAGCTCCAATAAAAATGGAATAGTACGATTTCTTATCGTACATGCCTTCTTGAGCTTTTTGAGCAGTACCAGTTTTCCCAGCTAATTTAACACCTGGAACTTTAGCAAGTTCTCCAGTACCTCTTTCGACGACTTCCTTTAAGATACTTCTTATTTCATAAGCAACTTTTCTACTCAGGATCCTTTTCTCCACTTTTTTCGAGTCTTTTATTACTGATGGCCTAACATATATCCCTCCATTAAAAATTGTGTTGACAGCAGCTATCAATTGAACAGGCGTAACTCCTATCCCTTGACCAATTGATATTTCTGCGAAATCAATTGAAGACCATCTTTTGTAATTTCTAAACAATCCTTCAATTTCTCCTGATATTTCTATTCCTGTTTTCTTTCCAAAACCAAATTTTTCAAGCCATTCATACATTCCCTTTTCACCGATTTTCTGTTTTAAAAGTTCAGCAATTTTGACGGTTGCAGTGTTGCATGAGACAATTAGAGCTTCCCTGAAATCGACATCACCATGGGCCTTGGAATCTCCTATGTAGATATCCAGATTCTTAATAGGTTTGATTTTTCCAGTACAATGATGTTCAAAATCCTCAGTAGCAGCTTTTGTTTCAAGAGCAATTGCGTAAATTAGAGGCTTTATTGAAGAACCAGGTTCTATTATTCCCATGGTGTTAGCATTCCAATCACGAGTTGTAACCATTGCTTTTATCTTTCCTGTCTTCGTTTCCATAATAATTGCTCCACCGGCATCCGCCATTGTTTCCGCAACTTTACGTAGAATCTCTAAATAAAGCATTCTCTGCATATCATAGTCAATGGATAATGTCACATTTTCTCCATTAACAGGTGGAATAATCTCCTTCAATATTGGTATCATTCTTGGAAATCTCGCCATTGCTACAGCAATTTTACCAACTTTTTTCCCTTCCAATTTTTCATTGAAAAAACTTTCCACTCCTCCAACTCCTTTGCCATCAATCACACTTCCAAGTATAGTATTCAGGGAATATTCGAACGTTTTAGACCTTTTAGTCGTCACTTCAATACTTACAAAAGGAAGAAAGCCCGGTGGCACTCTATCTATAATCTCATCTTTTTCCTTGAATTCACCCAAAAAAAGAAAACGATTGTGATAATTTAAGATGGAAGAGGTAGGAGTTTCAACTGCGAAGTTGTCTCTAAGTATTCTAAGTTGTCTTAATACTTCATCTTTTTGTTCATCTTGAGATTTACTTAGCACAGACTTTAGAAATTTTAAGTCAAGGTAAGCTTTGAATACATAATTATCTGTGGCAAGAGGCTTACCTTTGGAATCAACAATATTACCTCTCTTTGGAGGATATGAATATAACCACTCATCAGTGAAATTTTTCCCTCCAGGAAATAATAGGAGATGTACTATTGAATAGAGTACGAACAAAAGAAATATGGCGAATATTAAAGTAGCCTTCTTATTTCTCATCCAGGTCTATCGACTGAATCTGTGATGCGAGATTGTAGTAATCTTCTTCCAGATTATTAAGAGTAAATTTCATTTCCTTTATCTGAGACCTGAGCCATCTGTTTTCCACGGACAAATCGTAGGTTTTTACTCCGAACGTCACTACAAGCGCAGAAAGGAATAATATGGAAACTATATATACTGTTATTCCAAAAAGCGATACATCTACAACTTCTTTTAATTTCTCAATAGACAGATTCTTTTGTTTTACCTTGCTTTTAACATTGCTCATTCTATCACCTCGCTCCGCTCCGCTACCCTAAGCTTTGCACTTCGTGAGCGTGGATTCCTCCTTATTTCCTCATACGTGGGAGTAACAGGTTTTTTAGTTAATGGCTTCAGGCATTTAGAACTTCTAAAAAAGTTTTTAACAATCCTGTCTTCGAGAGAATGGAAAGAGATAACGCCTATTCTTCCACCAGGTTTTAAAGCTTTTTCTGAAGCTTCCATAAGCTTTTGAATATTTGCAAGTTCCTGATTAACCTCTATTCTTATAGCTTGAAATGTTCTTGTTGCAAAATGTCTTTTCCTTGTTCTTAAAGCCTTTGGAGGAATAGATTTTCTGATTACCTCAACAAGTTCAAAAGTAGTATTTATTGGACGATTCAAGACAATATTTCTTGCGATTTTTTTTGCAAAAGGTTCTTCTCCATATTTTTTTATTATTTCATAAAGTTTGAACTCAGGATAGCGATTGACAACATCCCATGCAGTTACATTACCAGAGGGATCCATCCTCATATCTAAAGGAGAATCGTGAAGGTAGGAAAAGCCTCTGTTCACATCAACAAGTTGCAGGCTGGATAAACCAAGATCAGCTATAATGCCATCAACTCTCTCAAAACCAGCCTCTTCAATTTTTTCGAGCAAATTCACATAAGATTCGTTAAATATTCTAACTCTCCGCTCATAGCCCATCCAAAAAATCTTCCTCTCCGCTACTGACAGAGCAATTGGGTCCACTTCAAAAGCTAATACAAAACAACTCTCACATTTACCCAGGATGGCTAATGTATGTCCTCCTGCTCCCAATGTGCAATCAACATAAACTCTATTTCCTTTCGGTCCTAAATAGTATAAAATCTCATCAGATAAAACAGGAATATGCTCTGCCATAACATACTTCGCTCCGCTATAGTTGAATTATATTCTTGTATTTGCTATTATTAAAACGAAATTCACTATGAGAAAAACCTCTATTTTCTCAGTAAAGAAGCTAAATAAACTTAAGTCCTATTTTTGTATACAAAAGTATATTAGAATAAAGAGATTTTTTCATTATAAAGAGAAGTAAGATAATCCCACTTTACGACTGTGGAGGGATCAAATTGGAAATAATCCTTGCAACAAAAAATTTACACAAAATTGAAGAATTGAAGAAGATAGTTCCAGAGAATGTTAAAGTGGTGGGTCTGCCAAAAGAAATCTCCACAGCACCAGAATATGGAGAAAATTTTTTGGAAAATGCAATATATAAAGCGTTGTGGTATATGAAAGTAACTAAAAAACCTGTTGTTGCAGATGATTCTGGTCTTGAAATAGACGCTTTGAAGGGATTTCCAGGTGTGTTCTCTTCAAGATTTATGGAAGGTGAGAATTATAGAAAGAAGATGGAAAAAATTTTAAAAATGCTTGATGGTGAAAAGAACAGAAAAGCAAGATTTGTTTGCCAGGCGG
>JAGHBG010000201.1 GCA_021161105.1 Thermotogaceae bacterium
CCATTCCTGTTCTTCCAAAACCATATCCTCCGCCATATCCTCTACCGTAACCTCTACCTTTACCATATCCCCTGCCCTGCCCAAATCCACCACCTTGTCCTCTGCCATTTCCCCACATATTTTTCACCTCCATATGATAATATATACAATTTGTATATATATGTCAAGATATGAATGACAGATTTTTCCTATCCAGTAATATATTAACTTAAAATGCTGAGAATGAGTTTATGAATTTTGCGAGATTACCACTCTGCAGTGAATGTGAAGAAAAAAGCCATTGATAAAAATCTTCAATTCTGGAGGTTATTTTTTGGATTCAAATTAAGCCTGAACAAATACATTAGTTTCTAAAATTTGAATATATACGAAAGCAAAAGCCCCCAGGATGGGGGCTTGCGTTAGCGGGTCATGCATTATTTTTTAAGTTTTTCTAAAGTTTCTTTAACAAATGTTGGGAGTGCAAAGGAAGCAACATGTATGTCTTCATTGTAATATTTGAGAGTTTTGTTAAACTTTTTGACTTTTTCAGGATCGAAATCCTTTATAGGATCTATTCCTTTTGATGCAAAGGTGTATGTCCACATCCCGGATGGATACACAGGCACGAACCCCATGTAAACCTTTGCTACTGGGAACGCTTTAGAAATCCTTTTGTAGGAAAGCTTGAGCCAGGAGAAATCGTAGAAAGGATCCTCCGTTTCAGCGGAGAAAACGCCATTATCTGTTAAAGCATCGTTACATGCTTTGTAGAATTCCTCTGTGAAAAGGTGCCCACCTTCACCAGCTGTTGGATCCGTGGAATCAATTATTATCACATCAAACTCATTTTTAAACTTTTTTACA
Source organism: Thermotogaceae bacterium (assembly GCA_021161105.1). Lineage (GTDB taxonomy): Bacteria > Thermotogota > Thermotogae > Thermotogales > Thermotogaceae > JAGHBG01. The sequence continues at coordinate 847 of JAGHBG010000201.1, forward strand.
AATTCTGCTCCATTTTCATTTACTATTTCAAGCCTTGGGTCATTCTTAACACTGGAAAGATACAGGTATTTTTTAGATGCTTCTATAACCCTTTCGTCAATTTCACAAAGGATAAGTTTTTCAACATTATCGTGTTTTAATACTTCCCTTGTGCTCCCTCCATCCCCTCCACCAATGATGAGAACTTTCTTTGGATTTGGATGGAGAAACATGGGTACATGAACAAGCATTTCATGATAAGTAAATTCATCCTTGTCAGTTGTCATCGTTATACCATCAAGTGCAAATACTGTTCCCAAATCTGGATTTTCAAAGATATCAATTCTCTGGTATTTGCTTACTTCGCTATGAATCATTTTGTGTATCTTCATGAACAAACCTACATTTCTCCCCGTGTAATATTCATGATACCACAAATGATCAAGTGGCCCAAAATCTGCCATTTTTCTTCCCCCCTCACACTGCTATTTCCGTTTTATGAGGAGCGCTCTCCGGTATACCTATTTCACTATATACTCCTCTATCATGTTCAACAACCTTAGTTCTTTTAGCTTTCAAAATTTTCTTTAGATAATCAAAAGCTTTCCATGGATCAACATGATCACCGCAAGTAAAAAGATCTATTGCGGCATAACCATATTCTGGCCATGTGTGAATAGCAAGGTGAGATTCGGAAATAATTACAACCCCACTCACTCCATAGGGGAGGAATCTATGAAAACTACTGTTTACCACTGTAGCTCCTGTTTCATAGGCTGCTTCTATCATGTGTTTCTCTACAGCTTCAATGTTATCAAGCATTTCCTTATCACAGTCGTAAAACTCCGCCACTAAATGCCTTCCTAACCTTTTCATTTCTCATCCCTCCCCTCAAAATTTTTAAATCAATCTTCTATTTCTATCCATAAAACTACTGCTTTTTTCTTCCTATCGGGATTCTTTATATAATGTTTTTTATCCGCCGTGTAATAAAAAGCATCACCTTTTTTTAGTTTGTACTTGTTTTCATCAAGATATAATTCTATCCTTCCATCTATAACATAACCAAACTCGCTTCCTTCGTGATAATCTTCTTCCTCAGTTTGCGCACCGGGATCAAGTTCCACAAGCATAGGGTCTATTGACTTATCTTCCACACCAACCATTAAGTAACACATCTTAACTCCATCTGGCAGATCGTACATTGGTACCCTTTCTTCTTTTCTAAAGACCACCTTTTTTTCCTCAAAATCAGAAAAAAAGTGTTTCAGATCTGTTCCTAAAGCTCTTAAAATCGTTTCCAAAGTATCAATAGAAGGCGAAGTTTTGTTTGATTCAAGCTGCGATATAAAACTCCTTGATAGGTCCGTTCTCTCCGCTAATTCTTCCTGCGTTAATCCCTTACTCAACCTGAGCCTTTTAATCTTCTCCCCTAAATTCGTAGTAACAACCCCCCGACTACAATACTTAACACAAAAAGTCTATAATTTTAAACAGCACAAAGGAATTTTAGCAAAGAGACGAAAACAAATCAATATGTATCCATTAAACTAATCAAACCACGTCAATAACACTGACGAATTATATATACTAAAAGAACATCGTCAAGATTATTATGTTACCACTGTGTGACAAAAAAGTAACCATATATTTAACAGATAAGTGAATTTTGCTTATATCTACAGAGAAGCTTTTAAACAAATCAGATAAAATAAGATACTACTTCGTAGAACAGGATACGGAACTTAGTTTGGGAAAATGTTTGAAAAGAGTTATTTAACTCTAACACGCTTTACAAATGATGGTATAATCAGTCTCGTTAGAAGGAGGTGGTATAGTGAAAAAGACTTTAGATACAGGCGAACTGGAAATACTTCCTCACGCTATTAAAAAGCTTGCTTATTTCGCTGTTATGGAAAGCTATGGCCCTGTAAATATAGAGAGCGATTCTTTCCTTACAAAATTCTTCGGAAAAGAAGAAGAAAAGATAAAGGTTGAAGAACTCGATGAAAACACAGTTCAGGTGGATCTTTTCCTTGATTTAGAATTCGGGGTTAAAATAACGGAAGTTGCAAGGAACATCATCGATAATGTTTCCCATAAAATCAGGGAGTTAGGAGGAATTGAAGGTGTAATAGTAAATGTATATGTAACCGGAGTAAAGTGAGGTGGCAAAATGATCAAAGAAATAGATGGAAAACTGTTGAAAGCTTTGTTTAAAAAAGCTACTGAGGGTCTTATGAAACACAGGGACGAGATTAATGCTCTTAACGTTTTCCCTGTTCCTGATGGTGATACGGGTTCAAATATGCTTTCCACCATGATGGAAGGTTGCAAATATCTTGACAGACTTGATAAGGAAAGTATCGGCAACGTCTTAAAAGCTATGAAAGATGGAACTTTGATGGGCGCAAGAGGGAATTCTGGCGTTATACTTTCACAAATTTTAAGAGGATTTGCCGAAGGAGCACCAAAGAACGCAAAGGTGCTCACCGTTCCTGATTTTGTAAAAATGTTGAAAAAAGCAAGGGAGGTTGCTTACAGCGCTGTAATGAAACCGGTTGAAGGAACCATGCTTACGGTGATTAGATTCCTGGACGAAAGATCTGACGAAGCTATGGAATTTGAGAGTTTTGACCTGCTTTTCGATTGGATGGTTAATGTCGCAGATGAGGCAGTCAGGATTAGTCCAACTTTGCTTGATAAATTAAGAGAAGCAGGAGTGGTAGATGCAGGCGCAAAAGGACTTTATTACCTTTTTCAAGGTATGAAAACAGTATTATCGGGTGATCTTGAAGCAAATTTGGAAGAAATAGCTTCAGTTCCTGCAGAGGAACTTCCGGAAATGGCTTATGAGGAATTAACTTTTCAGTACTGTACTGAATACATTATAAGAGTAAAAGAAGGTGAAGCTTCAAAGCATTACGTGGATGTTGTCGATTATTTGAATCTCATAGGAGATTCAGTCGTCGTTGTCACTCAGGACGATCTTTTAAAGATACACGTCCATACAAATAATCCTGGCAAGGTTCTTGAGGAACTTTTGAAAAAGGGTGAATTAGTGAAGGCAAAAATAGATAACATGAAACTCCAACATGAGCATATAGTGACCGAAGCGAAAGAGAGAAAAAAAATAGGGATAGTTGCAGTCTCACCTGGTGATGGAATATCCAAAATAATGAGAAGTCTTGGTGTTGATCAAATCGTAAGAGGCGGTCAGACAATGAATCCGTCAACTTATGATATAAAGAAAGCCATCGAAAAAACGAACGCTTACAATATTTTTGTTTTTCCTAACAATCCCAACATAATCCTTGCCGCACAGCAGGCAGCCCAGGACTTTGATGAAATCAATGTTATTGTAATTCCTACAAATACTCCACAGGAATGTTTGGCTGCTCTTATAAACTACGATCCAGAAGCAAATCCAGAAGAAATAAAGGAAATTTTTGAAGAAACAGTAAAAGAAGTAATACCTATATCCATAACTAAAGCTGTAAGGAATTCCAAAATTGGAAAGAGCAAAATAAAAAAGGGAGAATATTTGATTTTCGCAAATAAAGACCTTATGGCACATTCCTTTGATATAAAAAAAGCGCTTGATATGGTTCTGAAAGAGGTTAAAGTAGAAGATAAAGAAGTGATATCAATATTCACTGGCAAGAATTTCCCTGAAGAGGATCTTGAGAAAATAAAGGAATTAATAGCGGAAAATTATGATCATTTAGAAATGGAGGTGTACGAGGGGGGACAACCGCATTATCCCTTCCTCATAAGCATTGAGTAAGAAAAATATGGAAAAACTAAAAGCCCTGGTCTATTTACCACTCAAACCGGAGAAGGCAAAGCAATTGAACTTGCCAATTAAATTGCCAGTTAGGGTAGAAGATATCACTTTAATAGTTGAAAAAGATCATATACCTTTAGAAGTTATCCTTCGTGGCCTTGAGACTCAAATAAAGGTGGGCAAAGATGCGGACTATTACAAAAGTTATCTTGTTTACTTCTTATATGAAAAGGTTAAAAGCTTGATGAAAGAGCAAAAATATAAAGAAGCTGTTGAATATATTGAAAAGGCAGGAAAGTACGAAAAAGATTACAGGTACCACTTTTATAAAGGGTTAGTATACAAAAAACTTGGAAATGATAGTTTAGCTGAAGTTGAGCTGAAAATAGCTTCAGGTCTGCTGGAGAATTTTTCACTATCCTATTTTGAACTTGGAAAACTGTACCTTGAAAATAAGGAATATGAAGATGCAGAAAATATGTTCAAAAGAGCGATAGCATCGAATCCTGAATTTTCCCTGCCTTATATAAAACTCGGGGACTTATATATTGAAACATCTCGTTTTGAGGAAGCTATCCAGATGTACAAAAAAGCGCTGGAAATAGACAAAGGCTTGCCTGATGTGTACAACAGGCTCGGAGTTGTCATGAACATACTCCAGAGGTTCAATGAAGCTGAAAAGTACTTCAAGAAAGCTATCGAAATCTTCCCAAAATACAGGGATGCACTTTTGAATCTTTCATACACTTTGACCAGGATGGGAAAACTTTATGAAGCATTTAAGATCCTTAAAGATCTTGAAAAGAACTTTCCCGATGATCCAGTGATACTTAATGAACTTGGAATACTCATGAGAGAACTTGGACTTTTTGAAGAATCTATTGAGAAGTTAAGCAAAGCTTTGGAAATAAACAAAGATGATCAAAATGTGAAGCTGAATCTCGCAAGATCTTTGATGTTTGTAGACAGGAAAAGAGCTATACAGTTATTAAAAGATATAACAGGCGAGCACGAAAATTACGCAGCTTCCTTAATTGAGTATATGGAAAGAAGAACTCTTCTTGATTATCTGAAAGATGATATTAAAGAGCTCGTTTATAACATAAAAAATAAAGAAGATTTTCTTGAGCTCTTAGAGGAATATGAAGGAGAAATTCCAAAAGAAATTCTAAATAGGGTGAAAAAACTACAAGAAGGTATTGTTCCAGCATACGACACCAGTATTGATACAATAACTTTTCTGGATTTGCTTTCTCTATATGTACTTGCTGCAGAAGATTATGTGGAAATGGAAAAAAGGGTCGTTCTTTTCTGTTCCTCAATATACGGTAGTTCAAAAATGTTGTCTGCTGCAAAGGTAATCCTGAGGTCGATTCAGGACGCAATGGAAAGGGAAAGAACAAAAGAGAATTTCGACCCGGAAAGTTTTCTCGATATAGTTATACCGGAAATCCAGGAAATTGATTGGCATTTCGCTTTGGATTTATCAAAAACGCTGGAAAAACCTCCAATATATAACCCAAAAACAGCAACAGAATTGGCGCAAGCTCTGGTGAATCCTCCAAGATATGAGGAAGCTTCAGAAAACTTAAGGTTTTTCCTGGATATTGTGGGACATCAATAAAGGGCTCTTGAAAAATCCTTAAAAATAATGTAAAAATACGGAGGGCGCGCGGGGGCGCTTAAAGTTTCCTTATGCAGGAACGCGAACCTCGGCGCATTAAAATTCAAAAAGGAGGTGAAGGTGTGTACGCTATCATAGCGGACTCCGGTAAGCAGTATAAAGTAGAGGAAGGGAAATACATCTACACTGAAAAACAAAACGGGAAGCAACCTGGAGATGAAATTGTGTTCGACAAGGTTCTCATGGTAAGGAAAGAAGATGGAGAAGTTCTTGTAGGCAAACCTTTCCTTGATAATGTTGTAATCAAAGGAAAGGTCGTTGAACACAAGAAAGCGAGGAAAGTAAGAACAATTAAGTTCAGGCCAAGAAAAAACTCCAAAACCACTAAGAATCATCGGCAATGGTATACAACCATCCTTATCGAAAAGATAGAAGTAAAATGATAAAAGTAAGGTTCTGTGAAAACGAAATAATAATTGAAGGACATGCAGATTTCGATGAGTATGGAAAGGACATAGTTTGTGCAGCGGTGAGTTCAATGGTTCAATATGCAGCGTATGTTTTAAAAACCAATGGTGCAGAGCTCGAAAAGAGAGAAGGTTTCTTAAAGATTTTCAACATAAAGAATGATAACTGTTCGAAGAAGATGATCTTTGTTTTAAAGGAAGCGCTCATGAACATAGAGGAAAAATTTCCAGAACATCTTAAACTGGAGGTGAAATAAGTGGCCACTGATGTCAACAAGAGAGATAGCAATTCAAAATATTTAGGTGTTAAAGTTGGAGATCGACAGTTTGTAAAAGCAGGAAACATTCTTGTAAGGCAGAGAGGAACAAAGTTCCACCCAGGTAAGAATGTTGGAATGGGAAGGGATTTCACACTCTTTGCTCTTAAAGATGGTTATGTGAAGTTCCACGAGAGAAAAAATAAAAAGTATGTTTCTGTCCTGGAGGAGGGGCAATGAACACAAAGAAAATAGCCCTTGTTGGAGTATTTTCCGCTGTAGCGCTGGCAGTTATGTTTATTGAATTTCCAATATTTCCAGCAGCCACTTTTCTAAAGTACGATCCAAGCGATATTGTGGCTCTTCTTGTAGCTATTCCATATGGGATATCTTCAGGATTTACAGTGATAGTAATCAAAGATATTCTTTATTACCTGATAAAGTCCGGTGATATTGTCGGAATATTGATGAACATACTTGCAGGATTCTCGTTTGTCTTTTTTGCAGCAAAGTTCTGGAACAAAAATAAGGTTTTAGCAGGTTCCTCAGCAATAGTTATAACAACACTTTTGATGACAGGTATAAACGCTATTGTAGTTCCATTTTATTTTAAAGCGCCATTTTCTTTGTACCTTAAATTTTTACCATGGATAGTTGCCTTTAATCTGGTTAAATTTGGAATAGACTTCATAGTAGCGATGCCACTTATAAAATATCTTGATAAAGTGTTCAGACTCGACTGAAAGGAGGAGGGAAAGATGGCAAGAATTTTGCCAAAACAGAAAACTTATTTAGCCAAACCCGAAGAATTAGAAAAGAAATGGTATGTTATAGATGCACAGGGGAAAACCCTTGGTAGACTTGCAACAAAAATAGCTACAATATTAATGGGAAAACATAAACCAACATTCACTCCCCATGTTGATACAGGAGATTATGTTATCGTTGTTAACGCAGAGAAGATAGTCCTTACCGGTAAAAAACTTGACCAGAAGAAGTATTACAGGCATTCTGGATACCCAGGAGGTCTTAAAGTTGTTACAGCGAGGCAGCTTCTTCAAAAACATCCTGAAAAATTATTACACCTCGCTGTGAAAAGAATGCTTCCAAAAAATACATTAGGAAGAAAGATGCTTAAAAAACTCAAGGTTTATACAGGACCCGAACATCCACACCAGGCTCAAAAACCTGAGAAGCTCGAAATATGAAGGAGGGGAGATAAATGCAGGAGTTTTACGGAACTGGCAGAAGGAAGACTTCTGTCGCGAGAGTTCACTTAAGACCAGGAAATGGCAAGGTATTTATAAACGGTAAGGAAATGAGCGGTGCTTCCCTCGAAGATAAATTTCAACTTTACTTCGACAACCCAGCTTGGGTAAAGCATGCTACAGAGCCTTTTTTTGTTACAGACACAGCTGAAAAATTTGATGTAATAATTAGAGTTAAAGGTGGAGGAAAATCTGGTCAGGCCGGTGCTATAAGGCTTGGTATAGCAAGGGCACTTCTGAATTATGCTCCTGAACTCAGGCCGACGCTAAAGAAAAACAAAATGCTTACGAGGGATCCAAGAATGGTGGAAAGAAAGAAATATGGACTCAAGAAAGCGAGAAGAGCACCACAATTCTCTAAGAGATGATACCGAAAAATGTTATAGAAGAAATAAAGAACCGGTTGGATATAGTAGACGTAATTTCAGAATATATAAATTTGGAAAAGGTTGGCCAGTACTACAGGGCGTTGTGTCCATTTCACACGGAGACACGCCCCTCCTTTTATGTCAGCCCAAAGCTGCAACGTTATAAATGTTTTGGATGCGGAGCCAGCGGAGATGTAATAAGGTTTGTACAAGAAATGGAAAACATATCTTTTTACGAAGCTCTAGAAAAAATGGCAAAAAAAGCTGGAATAGATCTTTCTAAATACACAAATACTCCCATCAAAAGTGAATATTCAATATATACC
>JAGHBG010000089.1 GCA_021161105.1 Thermotogaceae bacterium
CACCTTTTTCTTCAGCACAAGGGTGTTATCCAGAACAGTAAGATTATAGCCATATAATTCAAGGATTTTTTTGAACCTATCCAGAGTAACTCCGGATACATTCAAATACACGGTTTCTTCAGGATAATCTACGAAAATTATGGATTTTTCGATTGCTCTAAAAAATTCTTCAACGACATTCCCAAGAGATACTCCGGGAGCATCTATATTTATTTTTGATGCTTCCATAGTAATAATTTTCCCTGTGAAGGTTGATTTTGATGAATCGGTTGCTGGTTTTGAGTCTGTAAAGGTGGAAGGTGCTAACAGAATTTTTGAAAGCTGAGCCTCAAGATCTGAAATCATATCTTCTAATGAATCAATCTCTTCTTCGCTGCCAGATACGATCATGTAATTCTTTGGCTTGATTACGATAACCTTCAACGATGGAAATCTACTGGAAAAACCATTGATAATGCTTTCTATCGGGAGATCCGGAGGATAAGCGATGAGTTTTATAATGTATTTTCCCCTCTTGAAGAAAGATGAAATATCAATAGCCTTTTCAATGTATTTTTCTTTTCCAATGAATATTATTTTTCTCGCATTTTTTAATGGGAATATTTCCAGATCCGGAAATATATTTGAGAGAAAACTGATGTATTGTTCATAGTCGAACTCTCCAGTTACATCATGAGTTACCATGGTTGCAATTTCGGTTTCCGTTGAAAGTTCTTTGAAGGTGGTCGTCATTGTGTATGTGGTGTGGGCCGTTGTATCACCAGTTTTTGTAGAAGCAAAAGTTTCTGTAGATGAAGGAAAGTTGATCTTGTGGGTTTTCTCCGCAGTTTTTTGCATATAAGTGTTGAGTATATCTTTGACTCTTCTTATAGCGTCAATGGAAAAAGATTTTATCAGCAGTTTACCTATATTGGGGTAATAGTAAACCGTTACAGAGGCGTTTTCATCCTTTGATACATAGTCTTTTATTTCGTTTATAATATCTGTGTCAATTTTTTGCTTCACGTCCAGAGATTCTGAGTAAAGTTTGGATTCTTCGGCTTCATAAGTTGTTTCTTTCCATTCCTGTTTTGATGTTGTTTCAATTTTCCGTTTTTGCGTTTCTCCGCCGGGAAGAGGTGTTTTGTATTTTTCTTTGAATTTGCTGATTATTTCAAAGGCGGATTGAATGGCTTTTTCAGAATCGGAGATTACTATAACTTTTTTGAGAGAAGGATAGTATGTTATGGATAATTCCTTTGACCCTGTGGTTGATTTTACAAAGTCAGCGGTTTCATTTAATGTGTTTAGAAAATCGTCCTGGTTTTCTTCTGGTATATCTGCGTTTATGGTTTTATACAGACTCTCTTGCTTGTTTTTTTCTCCAATAAGCCCCAGTCTGCTGAGAACTTCTTTCATTCTGGATATACTGGCAAAATCTCCTTTTAAGATGACTTTATCGGGTTCCATATAAGTTATAGAAGCATCAAATATTTCACTCAGAATTCTTGAAGCTTCTGAAGGATTTTTTACCTTGACAACTTCGAACCCTCTTTTGCCATTCAGCAGTTCCACAACTTTTGAGTGAATTGCAGGACCACCATAGACGAGAATAATCGATTTTCTTTTAAGGTATTCAACCACACTTTCTGGATGGTTCTCGGAAAAGTATTCAATTGATTTGTCTAAAGACTCAACAGAAGAAGCCTGGTTTTGGGAAGTTTCTTTTCCGTCAGATAATGGAGTTTGTTGAAACGTCACGTAAGCCGGAGCTTTGTATATTCCCCAGAATTTATTGAATTTCTCTATTATATCTTCGCCAGCATTTCCAACGTACAGAGTTCCATCGGGAAAGTAGGAGTATGCCACACCAGGTACAGAGATCAGAGCAGCTCTAAGAGCGTCTTCTGGGGAGACATTGTGAAGTTTCATTGACGGAACGCTGAGTTTTGCAACTTCGTTTGAGATAATCACATTCAAATTTGTGTATTCTGAGAGGAACTTTACAACTTCGGATAAAGGCATGCCAGGTTCGAAAGATAAGTTTATCTTCTTTGGGATTTTTTTGAACTTTACATGTATGGAATTTCCTCTGGAAATTACTTCAGGTTTTAGAGGAAGAAGGGTATAAAAGGTCACGTAAGTTTCTTTCTCAAGATCTATAAATCGTACGCTTTCAAGAGGTCCAGTATGTACGGGAAGATACATGTGGGACAGGTGTAAATTGGGAAATATGATGGAAAAAACTGTTTTGGAAAGGTCTTCTTCTGTTTTGAATGCAGGTACCCTGTCGAACTCCATTATTACAGTTAATTCCGCGTCATTATCCAGTACATCAATATCGACGAGTTTTTCCGATAATGCAGCCGCAGATAAAATTATTACCATGAGCATTATGAACAGTTTTTTTGTCATTTTATTACCTTTAGCCCTCCTTCTTTAACATCGAGTACAACCACTCCGATGCTGGAAGCATATACAATTATATGTCTATCTAAAATTAGATTATTTAAGCTATAGCTCTTTGTGAGGTTCCCGATTTTTAAAAACACCCTTCCTCCTTCTGGTGTTATTATATATCCCTCAAAACCGATGGAAGTAATCACATCAGGTGAGTTTATTATCAGGTCCCTCATGAATTCCTTTACTTTTTCTGTGTAATACGGCTTGAACATATTCTGGACTTTGATCTCTTTGTGTACTAAGTTTTTGTAACTTTCGAGGAATTCAGGAGTTATCCTGACAGAAGCTTTACTGTGAGCAACTTGCGTGGAGGTTGCTTCAGATTTTTCAAAGAATGAAAGGTTAAATGAAAATTTTCCATTTATCAAAAGATAATATCCCAGAGCTACGATCCATATCAGAACAGCTATTGTGAGAAGAATTGTTGTTCTTCTATTCATGGTTTCACTTCCAGGTATTCTATGACGCAGTCTATATCGATGGAGTCAACCATATCCAGTGGAAAAATTGTGATAGGAATTGATGTTGGGTTTTTTAAATGAAGCTTTTCAAATCTCAGGTTGGATGTGGTGGTAACTATTCTAATTAATTTATAAACATCCTCGGGTGCTACAGAGCTTTTGATGAGTATCGTGTGATTTTTTTCGTTTATGGTAATATTGAGGTTTTTCGGCAAGAGATTTTTTATGTTGTTTATATCTAAAGATCTGTCAAAAGTTACCTGGATTTTCTCCAGATTCTCCTTTTGCAGGATATAGTCGTTATAAGCTTCTATTAATTCATTTGCAACGTAAGGATACTCTTTTTTGAGTGTTATCATGTTTCTGTACTTGTTTATAGGTAAAAGGAAAAGTCCGACTATAAAAGTTACTATTCCTATTATTATTGCCCATTTTCTGTCAATTGCTGGGAACATTTAAAGTTAGCACCACCCTTTCAAGTTTTGTACTGTCTATGAAGTTTACATTAAAGATTACCTCGCTTTTTAAGTTACCCAATTCCTTTAAAGAAAGTTTCAACATATCTAAGTTCTTCGCTGAACCTGGATCGTATAATCTGTACAGGTCGATATTTAGAGCGCCGTTCTCCCACTGCAGCTCTTTTAGTACCATCCACTCGTCTTTCTGAGTTTTCCAGAAGTTGAATACCTCCTTTAAAATTTTTTTAGAAACATAAGACTTTTTAATAAAATCTGCGGTCTCTTTTTGACGGGCTTTTAAGACAGTAGCTTTTATTTTGAAGCTTTCAGAGGCCCTTTTCAGTACGGTTATATCCTGCTTTGTTCCAGAAAGCTTATAACCTATAATATCGAAAAACTTTTTGTAAGTGCCGTTGTAGGAGTCAACTGCTTTTTTCCAGTATAAATCAAGCATGTAGAATGAAATCACCGACGGCAGAAGCATTATTACTATGTACAGTGCAAATGTTGTTAACTTAATCTTTTTTCTTTTTAATGGATACAGATTTAATTCTTTCACCTGCCACACCCCTTAAAACAAGTCCTAAGGAACCTTTATATAGATTGAGCCATGTGTTTGGAAATTTCATAGAGTATTTCGTTGTAAATTCTCCCAAAACTAAATGGGAGTTTATTGATGAAAAAGCTTCTTTGAATACATCTTCAAAAACACTTGGATCCGTTATCAATACTACAGAATGTATGTCATCCGGGCTAATTTTTTTCAGGCTTTTATTCACGATTAGTGATATTTCTTTAACTACTTCCAGAGAAATATCTGTTAGTTTACTTTTTACAAAGGAAAGTTCCGGTTCAGTCAACTCGTTTATGTTTTCCACCTGGAATATATCTATTCTGGTGTTGTCTTTAAGAAAATTGACAATTCTGCTAAGCTCCTTGAAAATTATCCTTATACCAATTATTTCTGTAAAAGAGCGCAGAATAACCGCTATATAGTCATTTATGAAATTTAGAACAACAAATACGATGTTACCCTTTAAACTGAAATCTGTAAGGTAAAGGTATTTGAATGTGTCTGGAATTAACACATCAGGCTCTCCCATGCCTAATTTTTCCATATTTTTCAGAACTGTTTCGTTTATATTTTCACGCTTTGCTATTGCAAAGATCCCCCGGTTTGCTGTTTTGCCAACGAGCGAGGACAAGATATTTTCTGCTGAAATGCCAAAATTCCTGGCTGCTTCAATTCTGGCCATTTCCTCATATTCTTTTCTCTTCAAGTTTGGAGGAATATCCATTGTTGTGAATATTACAGAATCCATCCTTGCGTTGACTACAATCAAATCTTCTATGTCGAATTTCAATCTATTTGTTATACCAGGAAATTCTCCTGTGCTCTCTTTTTCCACAACGAAGAAATTCTCTATTTCTAATTTTCTCCATGATTTTTTTGCCTGTATTATGGCTGCTTTGTCACCAGATAGGTCTATACCTGTAATTCTTCTTGGTTGAAGGAGTCCTCCCACCTTTTCACCTCTCATCCAGTTTTATCGTCATATAGCCGGTCACAGGCTGAAAACTTATGCTCCAGCCGTCTGCGTATATTGTGCCAGCACATTTAGGAAAAACGTATGTATACTCTATTCTTTCATCAAATCCACTGCATGAGGAATACACACTTTTCAGATTTATTTCCTCAATTTTCCTAAAATTTTTTCCTATGATAAGTCTTTTGTGGGATTTTCGAATAGTTAAAACAGATACAGATTCTTTCTTTTCCCTCATCATATTTATGTCATTTAAAATGGAAGCTTTCAAAGAGACTGCATCATACATGTCATAATATGGAAACTTCAAATAAGAGATTGAGATGTAGGCCACTGCTGCTATAACAACTATTGCTATTATCACATCTATTAATTTCACATTCCTCCTCCTCCAATTTCTGCCTGGAGCTGGAATATTGTAGAGTAAAGGCCAATTGCTAAGAAGGCAATAAACCCTCCTATGAACGCTATAAGTACAGGTTCTATTGTAGATACGAATTTTTTAACCTCTATTCGAAGTTGCTGGGTGTAAAAGTCAGCCACCCTGCCAAGAACTTCATCCAGTCTTCCGGTAGCTTCTCCCGTTCCAATCATTTCATAAACGAGATGTGGTACTATGTTAACCTCTTTCAGGGAATCTCTTAAAGTCTTTCCCTCTTTGACTGAAACTATCACCTTTTCAATTTTTGAAATTATGGAATAACTTCCACTGGCCTGAGCGGCCATCATCAGAGCATCTGGAAGACTCACACCTGCTCCCACCAATGTGCCCAGGGTTCTTGAGAATCTCTCAATAGAAGCTTTATGCTTTATGTTTTTAAGTCCGGGTGTTATGGATGAAAGAATGTATTTGAACTTTCTTCCCGGGTTTGATGATAGAAATAGCCTGATTGCAACGACAATCGGGAAGAATGCTATAGCTATTTCTATTTTGTGTACAGATAAATATTCACTTGTGCTTAGCAAAAACGCAGTGATACCTGCCGGTTTAAGAGCTATATTTTTTATTAACGATGGGATTATGTAAAATGCAATAACTCCAACGATCAAAATTGCAAATCCCAGGACGAAGGCAGGATACCTCATAGCTGCTTTTACTTCATCTGTTAATTCTTTTGATGATTCATAAAAGTCTGCAACTTTTTGTAGGGTTTCATCAAGAACTCCTCCTTCTTCTCCCGCTTTAATAAGATTTATAAAGATTGGTTCAAAGGCGCCTGTTTTTTCAAAGGCCTCCGATAAACTCACTCCTTCTTCTAATTCGTCTATGACAAATTTTAGAATGTTTCTGAATCTCTTTGTGAACACAGTCTGTTCCGATAATATCTCCAGGGCGTTTTTAACTCTTATTCCTGCTGAAATCATGGTTGAAAGTTGTCTTGAAAATATAGCTAACTCCCCGGTTGAAATGCTGAAAAAGATTCGTTTTTTCTTTAAATTTAGACTGGTTTTGATTTTCTTATCTTTAATTGAATCTGCTTTTTCTTCGATTTTAAGAACTTTAAGTCCCTTTTCTACAAGCTCGTTCGTCGCGCTCCATTCATTTGAAGCTTCTATAAAGCCACGAATTTTCTTCCCGTTTTTGTTGCAGGCTATGTATTTATAAAGGGGCAAGTTTCTCACCTCTTAATTACAGGCATGCAATCTGAAAGCATTTTAGCATTTTTTAGCACAGCTTCAAATTTTCCGCAATTGTAGTCGATTCCTTTGAAGCTTTCTGCTTTTACAAAGTCGATTATTTTCAAATCGGGGGATATCACAACCGCAAAATTTCCCGAGGGAATTTTATCTTTCACAACAATGGTTGATTTTCCGTCTGTTAATATACCGTTTCCGAGGGACAGAACTTTGACAGCCTTGTATATGCCGTATGAAAATACTTCGCACAAGCCTGGCATATCAGAATCGTATGGAGCGATGGTTAGTGGAAAACCTATGGTTTCGTTTTCAAGGAGAATCTTATCTACTATTCCTTCTGGTTCAATTTTTCTTTCAGTTTTTCCGAATCTGGTTTGCAGTTTAGCCAGAATTTCGGAGACATCTCCTTCTCTATATGCCCTTAATGCCTGCCTTCTGCTTTCGTAAAGTTCTTCAAAGGCTCCTGCCTTTATTAAAGTTTCTATGGTAGATCCTCCCCCCACTCTTCTTGAAAGATCCTCAACACCTCTGAAAGGTTTATTTTCATCCAGCTTTTTTGCATATTCTTTTCCAATTCCCTTTATTACTGTGATCGGAAGGCGGATTATTTTTCTGTTCACACTTCCCAACGGTTCGTTGACAGAAGGAAGGAGTATTTTGTATTCTCTGCAAATTGCCTCCTGGGTTATAAGAAAAATTTTTCTGGGATCTGATGGATTGTTTTCTATGAAACTCAGCATAAATTCCGGGAAGAAGTTTTCTTTATAGAACGATAGCCAGTAGCTTATATGCGCATAGGCAACACTGTGAGATTTGTTGAATGCGTAAGATGCAAATTCTTTTATGAAGTTTGTTACCTTTTCTATGAAATCATTTTTATACCCGCGTTTTTTCATTCCGTTTTCCAGAAGCTTCAGGGTTTTTTCCATAAGAACGGGATCTTTTTTTGCCACAGCTTTCCTCAGATTATCCGCTTCTGAAAGGCTCATACCGGATAACTTTACAGCCATCATCATTATCTGCTCCTGATAAATAGCCAGACCATGGGTTTCTTTTAAGATATCCGCAAGCTCTTCAGGAGCTTTCCAGTTCCTTTCTGTTCTCCTTCTTAAAAATTCATAATCAAGGCCGGTTTTCAAAGGGCCGGGTCTGTTCAGTGCAAGAACATGAGAAAGGTCGAGGATGGATTTTGGAGCCACGAACCTTGAGATTCTTCTTGCTTCGTTGGAGTCCAGTTGAAAAATTCCTGTTGTCATACCTTTAGAAATAGAGTTGTAGACTCTTTTTTGTTCACCTATTTTATTTGTTTCAACAGAAGTTCTTTTTGATAAATCGCTTAAAAAAGAAAGGGTTTTAAGACCAAGGATGTCTATCTTTTCCACATTAATCTTTTTTAGAGAATCCATATCGTATTCGCAGACCTTTATTCCATCATCTATGTAATATGGAAGGTTCATATCACTCGCTGAGACGATGACACCGGCAGCGTGAATGCTCCTTCTCACGGGCAGGTTCATTAAAAGCTCTCTAACAAGCCTTGTCAGCTTTATTCCAAGTCTTGATGATATGTTTTTTAACATCTTCTCTTTCAAGTTTGAATAGGTTGAAACAAGAGCCACGAACTTGAAATCATCACTCAGGCTTTTTATAAGATCTCTTCTTTTAACATCCTCAACATCGATATCTATATCGGGCAACTCTTTTCTACCCTCGTTTATGAATCTTTCAAAAAGGAGATTGTACTTAATGGGATCAACTTCTGTTATCCCGAGGAGGTATGCAACAAGCGAACCCACTGCACTTCCTCTTCCGGGTCCAACACGGATTCCCATCTTTTTTGCTCTATCTACGATCATTTTCACCGCTTTGAAATAACTTTCAAAACCCTTTTTTCTTATGAGTGATACTTCTCTTTCGAGCCTTTCCTTGTATATTCCATCAACACCAAATTTGAAAAAGTCCTCTTCGACCTCTGGAAAAGTCTGGTTTTCCTCTAAATCGTAATGTTCAAAGTCATATATATTGCAAGGGTCTTCTTCTTTCTTTTCAAGCGAAAAATCGCCTTCCTTTGGCTGTAGTGATAGTATCTTTCTCATAAATTCGTATCCTGTTCGGTCTATTTTATTCAAGTACATAACAGGTCTGAAACCCCTGAATTCTTTCATGATTACGTTTTTAAAATTTTCGGATGAGCCGTTGTATATTTTTATGAGGTTATTGAATCCTTCTCTGTTTTTTGCGATTAAAATCTTTTTCCCCATTACCAGGGCGTGCACAGGAAGAATCCCAAATTCTTCCATTGTATAATGGAAGGAAACATGGGCGTGAAAAGTTATATCTGCCAGGATTGCACATTTATAACCCAGATCTTTTAATCTTTTCGCTGTTTCTCTTAGTCGCAGAATAGAACCCCTGAATGAATAAGGTGTAACTATTACAGGAATCAAGATTATCACCTCATGATTTATACTTTATCACACGAGGGGTGGTTGAATGTGCATGCTTCATTAGTTATACCTCAAATTCATAAGCTGCTGAATCCTGTAGGTATTACCCCTGAGCACTGCAACCGGCTTTCTCATCCACCTGTCATTCAAATTCGCAAGCTGCACAAATAAATTCACTTCTAAAACCTTCTCTGACTGGAAATATCCTCCTGTATCCTGCTTCATTAGCTCTATCCCGCTATTTATACTTTCTACCATGTTCGTCGCATAGATGTATTGGGCGTATATAATAAAAGAGCTTGAATTCGGGTATAATAATCGAGGGAAGGGTTCATTCGAAGAACTCATAAAATTACTCGGGGGGATAATCACCTAAAAATATTTAGAACTGTTGGAGAAAGAAAGGGAAAAGAAATAACAAAAAAATTAATAAAAGGTGCATAGGAAGGTAGTTATGATTGTCATCACTCCTGATAACAGCAGATATGCGGCTACGCTTTGCTTCGCCCAAATTGCCTTCGGTAACTTTTTTTACCCGCAAAACGTTAGGTGAAATGTAAAAATATTTGAAGGTGATGGAATATGGAAATCGATGAATTGAACAGAATGATAAGGGAATGCAAAAAGTGCAGATTATCTGAAACAAGGATGAATGCTGTTTGTGGGGAAGGAAACCCGAATGCCAAAATTATGTTAATTGCTCAGGCACCAGGAGAGGAAGAGAACAGAGCTGGAAAAATGTTTGTTGGCCCTTCAGGGAAGGTGTTAGACGAATTATTAAGCAAAGCAGGAGTAAAAAGGGATGAGATTTACATGACAAATTTAATTAAGTGTATGCTTCCCAAGTGCAGAAAGCCCAAACAGGATGAAATTGAAGCCTGCAGTTCTTACCTTGATAAAGAGATTGAGTTGATAAACCCAAAGATTTTAGTTCCCTTAGGTTACTATGCCACCCGTTATATTTTTCAAAAGTATAAAATTCAGGTGCCTTCAAAAGCAGAGTTTTTTAAAGTTTCTGGTAAGCTCTTTTTAGCTGGTGATAGAAAGATACTGCCTCTTGCTCATCCCGCAACTTGCCTTTACAATCCTGAGCTCAAGCAGGATTTAATAAAAAGCTACAGAAAATTACATGTGTTGCTTAAAGATTGTAAATGGTATCCAGTTTGTCCAATGAAGAGATTTTATGAGGAAGGAAAGTTAGATAA
>JAGHBG010000235.1 GCA_021161105.1 Thermotogaceae bacterium
CCTTTTTATAATTTCCGAACAAAAATAATGCCTGGTATTACGGGGCATGCTCAAGTCTCTTATCGTTATGTAGATAAATTAGAATATGATACCTTTGCCAAAAGACTGTCCTATGATCTTTATTATGCGAAAAACCTCAGTTTTACATTATACCTAACGATCATGCTAAGAACGGTCGAAACTATGGTTTTTAGAAGGGGAGCTCAATAATGAAAAAAATCTTAATTGCTAACACAGAAAAATGGTTAATTCCTCACTTTGAATCTATAGGGGAATTTTATTACCTCCAACAAGCAAAAACAAAAGATTTCGACCTATTTGATCCTGAAATTCCCCTTGTAATTGGATTTGAATACATTTCGGATTTCACAGAACTCGGCGCACTGGCTGATTTACTTCATATTGTTATCAAAACAGACAATTTGAAAAAGGTAATTTATCTTTCTTCTTACGGCGTGTATTCTCCAAAAAAATCGCAGTATGTCGAAGATGATCTTATCTCCCCAATGAACTTTGTTGGAACAAGGGCAGCTATGCTTGAAGACGCCCTGGTTTACTTTTCACGCAGATATGAGATAGATTTGACTATTCTCAGATTGTTCAATCCTTATGGCCCTTTCCAAACCTCTCCCTATGTAATTCCAAGCGTACTGGAAAGCATCGCTACTAAAGGCACTGTCAGAATTGGAGACTCTGAAAAAGTGAGAGACTTTATTTACGTTACCGATCTTATGAAAGTTATCAACAGGGTGCTGGAGCTTGATAAAGATGGGCTGAAAATTTACAACGTCGGTTTCGGGAAAACTATTTCCATACACGAGCTGATTATTGAAGCACAGGAGATAACAAAAGGGAGCTGTGACGTGATTTTCGATGCTACCAAACTCAGAGAAGAGTACGATTATGATTATGCAGTTGCCGATATCTCAAAGATAAAAAAAGAATTGAACTGGGAGCCAAAAGTCGATTTAAAAACAGGTCTTTCACTTACCTACCAGTGGATCTTAGGTAGGAGTGGTAAGGGTGTTTAAATATGGCTTTATCATGGCAGGAGGTTTGGGAAGGCGCCTTAGACCTCTAACAGGCGCTATTCCGAAACCTTTGCTGCCTGTTGGTGACAAGCCGATAATTCAGTTCATAATAGACCATATGAAAAAACACGGAATAAAACATATTTTTGTCTCTGTAAATTACAAGAGAGAAGTAATAAAAAACTACCTAAAAGATGGCTCTAGATACGGGGTAAAAATAGAATATGTGGAAGAAGAAGACTACACGGGAACCGCGGGATCCCTGGCGCTCTTACCTAAGGGCTTCTCTCATGATCTACTGGTAAGCAACGGGGATTTGATTACAAATATTGATTACACGGAAATATATGAAAAACTCAAAAACTTCGACCTTGTGATAACAGGAATCGAAAAAAACGTGTTTGTCGACTTTGGAGTTCTTGATATTAACGACAATTCAGAATTGCTTTCCTGGAGAGAGAAACCTAACTTAAAATACATAATAAACGGCGGTATTTACGGTATATCGTCCAAAGTAATAGATTTCATCCACAAAAAAGTTAAAAAACACACTTATTTGGATATGCCTTCACTTTGGGATATGATGAAAGAAGGCGGAATGAAAATAGGCGTACATATTCATAATGGGGAATGGCGCGATATCGGAAGAATCGAAGATTACATGGCATTGAATGAAAAGGGGGAAATAGATAAGTGAAAGCTTTAGTCACCGGCACAGCAGGTTTTATAGGCTCGCATTTAGTCGAATACTTAGTATCAAAAGGAATCGAGGTTAGAGCATTTGTTCGATATAATTCCAGAAACAATTGGGGATGGCTGGAAGAATTGTCCGTAAAGGAAAAGATAGAAGTCTATACAGGTGACATTAGAGATTATGACAGTGTAAAAGATGCAATAAAAGGTGTGGATGTAGTTTTTCATCTCGCAGCTTTAATAGGTATTCCATATTCATATGTTTCTCCCCTTGCTTATATAAAAACAAATGTCGAAGGAACTTATAACGTTCTTCAAGCAGCAAGAGAGTTGCATATTCAAAGAATAGTCCATACTTCCACAAGTGAGGTTTACGGAACAGCACAATACGTTCCGATAGACGAAAAACATCCAATAAACCCTCAATCTCCTTACGCCGCAACAAAATCCGGAGCAGATCAGCTTGCCCTCACATTTTATAGATCATTTGGTTTGCCTGTCTCTGTGATAAGACCATTCAATACCTTTGGACCAAGGCAGTCAGCCAGAGCAGTAATTCCTACGATCATTACTCAAATACTAGCAGGAAGGAAAAAAATAAAGCTTGGTAATCTCGATACAACAAGGGATATGAACTACGTTCTAAATACCGTTGAAGGATTTTTACAAGTGGGACTTCATGAAAACAGTGGTGGAGAAGTAATAAATCTTGGAAGTGGAAGAGAAATTTCGATAGGTGATCTTGCAAATCTAATTGCAGATCTTATTGGTGAAAAAATCGAAATAGAAGTTGATCAACAAAGAATTCGGCCAGAAAAAAGTGAAGTTGAAAGGCTTCTTTGCGATTCAACAAAAGCCAGAGAACTCACAGGATGGAAACCAAGATATTCTCTTGAGGAAGGCTTAAAAGCTACCATCAGCTGGCTAAAAGAACATATGCGATATTACAAACCCGATATTTACATTGTGTAGGTGAATGGCATGGAAATATTTCTAGATGCACCAAATCTTGGGAACTTGGAGAAAGAATATATTTTAAACTGCATAGATTCAACGTATGTTTCCACCGCTGGTCCTTTCGTTCCTAAATTCGAAGAGAAGTTCGCAAATTATATTGCAACAAAAAAGGCAGTCTCTATGCAAAGTGGAACGGCCGCTTTGCACATGGCCTTATACGAACTCGGAATAGGTCCAGGAGATGAAGTAATAGTTCCTGTAATTACCTTCATTGCTACTGTAAACCCTGTTATGTATGTTAGTGCCACACCAATATTTGTAGATGTTGACCCAAAGACCTGGAATATGGATCCAGAAAAAGTTGAACAGGCAATAACGCCAAAGACCAAAGCGATAATTCCCGTACATTTGTACGGCAATCCCTGTGATATGGATGCTCTTATGTACATATCCAATCGGTACGGAATTCCTATAATAGAAGATGCTACAGAAAGCTTAGGAGCAACTTACAAAGGGAGAAAGACAGGAACTTTTGGTAAATTTGGATGTTTCAGTTTCAATGGCAACAAAGTGATAACTACCGGCGGTGGTGGAATGATCACTACCGACGATGAAGAAGCCGCAGAACACATTAAATTTCTTGTAAATCAAGCCAGAGATGCGAGTAAAGGGTATTATCACCCCGAAATCGGATTCAATTACAGGATGACAAATCTTGAAGCTTCTCTTGGATTAGCTCAGCTTGAAAGACTTCCAGAATTTCTTGAGAAAAAGAGAAGGTTCAATAAAATCTACCGAGAAATCCTTGGAGATTGTAAATACATAAAACTTCAGGAAGCTCATCCCGAAACTGAAAGTTCCTGGTGGTTAACTTCTGTGTTAATAGATCACCCCGAAAAGGACATATCCCAGATTCAAAAGGAACTAAAGGAGAAAGAAATACCTTCAAGAAGGATATTTGTTCCTATTGTTGAATTTCCAACATATAAACGATTTAAAACTGGAAATTACGAAAATGCATATATGATTTATGAAAAAGGACTGAATTTACCAAGTTCTACGTTGAATTCATTTGAACATTGTGAATTTGTCTCCAAAATCTTGATGGAAATTATTCAGGGGGTGCATTGAATGGAGGTAATGTGGAATGGTCTTCCAACAGTAATATTCGGATCTAGTGGCATTTCAAAAGAAACAGCTTTTCTAATTGAAGAAATAAATGCACACTCTCCTGTGAAGGTATTCGATATTCTTGGATTTGTCGAAGCAGAAGAAAAAATGATAGGTAAAAAGGTCTCAAACTACGAAATTATCTCGTGCGACAGCAATTTCAAGAATTTTGCTGCTC
>JAGHBG010000121.1 GCA_021161105.1 Thermotogaceae bacterium
CAATAATAGAGAGACATGGAAGTTAGAATTGTTTTAAAGACAAGACTGGACAAGAATGGGTGCAGCAAGTATGGTGAATCGAAAATGAGGATTGCTATAAATACCCTGTCAATTGCTCCAACTCGAGGTGGAGCCAAAACATATCTGACCTCCCTGGTCCGACATTTAGCCAAAATGGATCAGGAAAATGACTACTTTCTGTTTGTTACTCCGCTAAATGACACTCTCTTTGAGGGGTTAGGTGAAAACTTTAAAAAAATTCGGCTGTTTCTTTGGTCGGATAATCGAGCTATGCGCCTCTTTCTTGAGCAATTTGCAATACCATACTATGTGCGGAAATACAAGATCGACGTTCTATTCTCCCCTGGTAATGTAGGGACACTGTTTCCTCGTTGTAAACAAGTGATCGTGGTTCATGGTCCCCTTACTGTTCGGGCCTTACGGCAGCAGTATGCTCCCAAGGAGGTGCCAAGGATCTTTTCGCTTTTTTACGATATTATGCTTCCTCTTTCGTTAAAGAGTGCACAAAAAGTTATCGTGGTGTCGCAGAGTATGAAAGAATGGTTACTGCGCCAAGTAAGCGTTACTGATTTGAAAATTAGGGTCGTTTACGAGGGGGTAGATTTGAGCCTTTTCTCTCCTAGGGCAGAGGGAAAAAGGGTGAGCATTGGTCGACCATACATTCTTTTTCTGAGTACACTTTTTCGTTATAAAAACGCCGACAAGGTGATACAGGCATTCGGATTGGTAAAAAGGCATTATAGCATCCCCCACGAGTTAGTGATTGGGGGTCGGGATCCAGGGGGGCGAGTAGCCGAGTTGAAGAGGTTATCAGAAAAGCAGGGAGTGGCAGACAGTGTACGCTTTTTGGGACAAGTTCCTTTCGAACTTGTTCCTGATTTGTACAAACATGCTGATATATTTCTATATCCTTCTACTCTGGAAAGTTTTGGTTTGCCACCTTTGGAGGCGATGGCCTGTGGCACGCCAGTCATCGGGTCGAATCGGTGTTCCGTGCCTGAAGTCATTGGAGATGCCGGTTTGATCGTTGATCCCGATAATATTAAAGAGATGGGTGAAGCGATATATCGATTGCTGAACGACCAAAAATTACGCAATCGGTTAATTCAGAAGGGATTTGAACGGGTGAAAATGTTTACATGGGAGAGGGCTGCCAGAGAGACACTCCAGGTCTTTAAGGAAGTTTATCAAGAGGAACACTCTAAATAAGCTTTAAAGAGACGAACAATCTCCTTCGGTACCTTTGGAGACGCAACAACTGGATGCTGAGCCCTCACTCTTGGTTTGGAAAATTCGAGGACGTGCTTATTGACCGGCCTTGACCTACTCCCCAAATTTTGGAAAAAGTTTATGTTAGTATTTAAAATTACAACAGGGATGTGAACGATGCCGAGAAAGAGATTCACAATGGACCAGATTATCCGCATTCTTGCGAAGGTAGAGCTTCCGCAAATGAGCAATGCTGCAGTTTGCCACAAATACGGCATCTCAGAACAGAGTCTTTATCGCTGGCGAAAGAAATACAAATGAATGAACAGCTCTGATGCAAAGTGCCTTCAGTTTCCCGGGGTGTAGAATTGAAGATTAAAGAAGATTCTCGCAGAAAAAGCTTGAGATACAGATGCTGAGCGAAGTTATAAAGATAAATTTCTGACAAAGGGGGAGTTGAAACAGGAGGTAATGTCAAATTAATTGTGTCACTTCCTTTTTCACTTTACGTTTTCGCGACAACGCGATACGCGAACTCGCGATTGTGAACGCGTTCACATCATAAAGCTTTAAACATAAATATTTTATTCTGCATTGAGTCTTTGCTCTAAACCTGATTTGGCAGCCAGTTTTCTTTTTAATATAATTATTCAATAAGGGAGATAAGGTAAAAAATATGAAGATCCTGTTCATTTTAGGAACTCGCCCGGAAGCTATAAAACTAGCTCCTTTAATAAAAGCTTTTCATAATAACAGAAATTTTAAAGTAAAAATCTGCTCTACAGGCCAACATAAGGAAATGCTTAATCAAGTACTGGATTTTTTCAATATTGTTCCTGATTTTAATCTTAATGTAATGACAGAAAACCAAAGTCTGTTTAAACTCACCTCTGAACTTATGAAAAAACTTCAAAAAGTTTTTGAAAAGGAAAATCCTGATCTGATATTTGTTCAGGGAGATACAACCACAACTTTCTTAGGAGCTCTGGCTGGATTTTATACAAAAACGAAGGTAGCTCATGTAGAAGCAGGATTAAGAAGTCATAACAAATATGCCCCATTTCCTGAAGAAATAAATAGAGTACTGGTCTCTCATATAGCAGACTTTCACTTCACCCCAACTGAACGGGCTAAAGAAAACTTATTGAGAGAAGGGATACCAGAAGATAGAATATGGGTAGTGGGAAATACCGTTATAGATGCATTATTAATGGCACGTGAGATAGTTCGCAAATCGGACGAGAAGTTTTATCAATACTTCGATTTTATCGATTTTTCAAAGAAAATAATTTTAGTTACAGGACATAGACGGGAAAGTTTTGGAGAACCTTTTAGAAATATATGTTATGCGTTGAGAGATATTGCAGAAGAAATGAAAGGAGAAGTGGAAATAGTTTATCCTGTCCATTTGAACCCAAATGTGAGAAAACCAGTTTTTAAGATACTAAACGGCATCAAAAACATTCATCTTATAGACCCCCTCGATTATCCACATATTGTATGGTTAATGGATAAATCGTACCTGGTACTTACGGATTCTGGGGGCATTCAGGAAGAAGCTCCTTCCCTTGGAAAACCGGTTCTTGTGATGAGAGAAGTTACAGAAAGACAGGAGGGAATTGAAGCAGGGACTGCAAAACTTGTAGGAACTGATAGAACAAAAATAGTAAGTAATACCATACGCCTTTTAACTGAACCTCAGGAGTATGAAAAAATGGCAATAGCTGTTAATCCTTATGGAGATGGAAAAAGCAGCCAGAGAATTTTAGAGATTGTGAGGAGAATATTGTGAAAATTGTCTTTATAACTCAAACAGAGCCA
>JAGHBG010000112.1 GCA_021161105.1 Thermotogaceae bacterium
ATGTTGGAAAGATAGCCGTCCCTATAGAAATACTGGTTAAGCCTTCCAATCTCATATCAGAGGAATTTAACTTAATCAAAAAACACCCCATTTACGGATACAACTTTCTAAAAGATCTTGTTCACCCCTGGGATATGATAGCTCAGGTTGCTTTGCAGCATCATGAAAGATTGGATGGCTCTGGCTATCCCCTGGGACTAAAAGGCGAAGAAATACTTCTTGAAGCAAGAATAGTTGCTGTAGCAGATGTAGTGGAAGCGATGAGTACTCATAGACCGTACAGACCTGCTCTTGGTATTGATAAAGCCCTGGAAGAAATCTCTAAAAATAAAGGAAAACTTTATGATCCAGAGGTCGTAGATGCCTGTATAAAGTTATTCAAAGAAGGCAGATTCACGTTTAACTCATAAAAACATTCCAAATCGCGCGACTCATTCAACAATAGTGTATGATAAATGCTGTAAAAATAGAAAAAGGTTGCACATCCCAACAAAATAGGGGCTTTAGCTCCTTCTTGTTTTTCCCACCTGACACAATTGATCTTACACTACAGCTCATGCTGCTGCAAATGTAGAATGAGTGTGAATAACAATTGTATGAGACATATGCTTCTTCATAATTTTATCTCCGAAATTTTCAACAAACCTCTAAGAAATCACTCTTTCAAGGTGAACCTGTAAACTGTTGTCTGGCGATACTCTTCTCCCGGTCGGAGTAGAGTGCTTGGAAAGTTGGGACGATTGGGTGAATCAGGAAAGTGTTGAGCTTCTAAGCACAATCCGGAACAAGGTCTATAATACCTCCCATGTTTTCCCTTCACATCAAGGAAATTCCCCGTATAAAGCTGTAGCCCCGGTTCTGTTGTGTAAACTTCCATCCTTCTCCCAGAATTTTTTTCTTTTAAAACAGCTGCAAGTCTCATTTCTTTATCCTTTCCATTCAGAACGTAATTCACATCAAATCCTTTTGACGTGGAAGCTTTCAAAGGTTCAATAGCTTCTGATAACTTTTTAAAACTCCTTAAATCATAGGGTGTTCCTCCAACAAAGGCTATCTCACCTGTCGGTACCAACTTATCATCAACCGGTGTATAATGATCTGCGTTTATCATAAGTTCGTGGTCCAGGATGGTTCCTTCTCCTGCCAGATTGAAATATGAGTGATGCGTCAAATTCACTATAGTTGGTCTGTCAGTAGTTACAAGATAATCTATTTTCAATTCGTTGTCGTTCGTTAATGTGTAAACCACTGTGAGATCAAGATTCCCCGGATAGCCTTCCTCACCATCGTGACTGAAGTATTTCAACACAAGAGATGGCCCATCAGGCGTTTTCAAAGGAATTGCTTTGAATACCCTTGAATGAAACCCCTTCACACCTCCGTGAAGTGCGTTGGGTCTATCTCCATCATTAAGAGCAAGCTGATATGTTACACCATCGATTGAAAAACGACCGTGGGCAATCCTGTTTGCGTATCTTCCCACAATCGCTCCAAAGAAATAATTTGAATTTTTTTCTTCGTATTCCTGTAGCGTATCAAACCCTAAGACAATATCAGAAAAGGCGCCAACTTTATCTGGCACCCAGAGTTCCCTCAATATCGCACCATAAGTTATGATCTTTGCTATCAAACCATTTTTGTTAATCAGGGTATATTGATACACCGGCGTTCCTTCTGCTGTTGTACCAAAAAGTTCCTTTTCAATATGAGACAATAGATACTCCACTCTTTCGTCCCCCTAAGTTCTATTATTGCTACTAAGAGTCAGTCATCCTTCCTATATTTTCTGAACGCCGTCTGCACTTTCTATTTGAAAGAATGAAAGTTCTATTCCAAATTTTTCTTTATAAGCTTTGAAAAGCTCTTCTTTTATATCCTCAAAAGTTCCTTTTCCGGACAAAACAATCACACCTCCACCAAATCCGCCACCGACCATTCTTGCACCAAGAATTCCGCTTTTTTCTCTGAGAAAATCTACGATGAAGTCTGTCTCTTCACATGAGACTTCATAAAGGTTTCTAAGGCTTTCATGCGAGTCAAAAAGTAGTTTACCAAGTGTTTCAAAGTCACCTTCCTTTAAAGCTTCAACACTTTTTAGAACCCTTTTGTTCTCCTCAAGAACATGCTTTGCACGCTTTCTTAAAACAGTAGACAATTTGTTCAGTTCATCAACTTTTACCTCTCGAAAACTTCTCTTTCCAAGCAATCTCAAAACTTCTTCACATTCTTGCCTTCTTTTGTTGTATTCAGAAGAAGAAAGCTCGTGCTTAACATTAGAGTCTACAAGGTTTATCTCGTAGCCCTCCAGCTTCAAAGGAACATACTCATAGTTAAGAGTCATTGTATCCAGGAAAATCGCATGATCCTCTTTGCCAAAAGCCGATGTGAACTGATCCATGACGCCACATCTGACTCCAACAAACTCTACTTCTGCCTCCCGCGAGATTTTCACAAGCTCCAGTTTCGGAAGGTTGAATCCAAAGTATTCAGAAATTGCGAAAGCAGTTGCTACCTCAAGAGCCGCGGAACTTGAAAGTCCCGCTCCCATCGGAAGGTTGGAAGACACCTCTATTTTTACAGGTGGAACACGGCAGCCTCTTTTCTCAAAGGATTTAATAACACCCACGATGTAATCAGTCCAGCTGTTTAATTTCTTAAGTTCATCCATCTCTACCGTTTCATTCATGGTTTCTGAACGGAAAATATATTTTTCAGCTCTTTCTATTGAAAGAAAGACATATCTATCAACCGCAAAGGGCAGAACATATCCGTCGTTGTAATCTGTATGCTCTCCTATTATGTTTATCCGGCCTGGGGCTTTGACTTTCATATATTCACCTCCGTTTTTCTGAGCCTTTCCGCCGCTTCTTCTGGAACTACAGGATTTATAAATGCCCAGGTTCCTGTTTCAACACTTGCCATCCATTTCAGCTTATCTTTATCACGCTTTGGCGGATTGAACTCCACATGGAAATGGAAAAAGTGAGATACATCTTCCCCGTTGAAAGGTGCCTGAAAGAACATCATCATGTATGGAAATTCCTGTTCAAAGAGCTTGTCGTACTTTGCAGTGACCACTTTTAAAACTTTTGCAAATTCTTTCTTTTCTTCCTTTGTAAGTTCCAAAATAGTGCTTACATGCCTTTTGGGATAAATATGAACCTCATATGGAAAACGTGCATAAAATGGAACGAGAGCTACGAAATTTTTTGTCTCATAAACTGTTCTCTCACCAGTTTCATTTTCCAGTATTTCACAGATGGGACATTCTCTTTTTTCTTCATACCATTTTCTCATAGCTTCTATTTTTACCTCTATCCTTTTTGGAAGGAAAGGAAAAGCGTAAATCTGCCCATGTGGGTGGGGCAGGGAAGCTCCCACTTCTTTGCCTCGATTTTCAAAGATGAACACATATTTTACAAAATCGTTCTGTGACAGGTCTTTCGTTCTATCCACCCACATTTCAACAAGCTTCTCTATCTGTTTTAAAGGCATTCCAGGAAGTGCCGTATTGTGGTCCGAAGTATACACCACAACCTCACATATGCCTTTTGCTTCTCTCTTCTTGAAGGGTCCTTTTTCTTTCCAGTCCACAGGTGGTGGATCCCTTCTGAGAGAGGGGTATCTATTTTCAAAGGTTACAAGATCGTACTCTTCAGGAAGTTCCAAGCCGCCTACACATATCGGGCATTCTGTTTTAGAAGGCTGGACAGGCCTTCTCTGAGTGGCAGCAGAAACGATAATCCATTCATCTGTAAGCGGATTGTACCTGAGCTCCATCATCTTTCCTCACCCTCTTCATAGAAATAGAAGTTTCTTCCATCCTCTCTTTTGACAATTCTTTTTCTTAAAGAAGAACCACCTTCCTTCTCCAGGTGATAGTCTTTGCTTTCTAAATCCACCACCAGGGTCACATTCCCTGAATTTGTTGCTGATGAAACTATTTCGTATTTCATATCCTGCGTCATAATATTCTTGACTCGCGGTTTTCCACCAAGAAGCTTTAAAGTTTCTTTTAACACTCTCTTTCCATGATCTCCTACAAGCGAAAGATCATCGCTTTCTACTATCATGTTATCAAGAGCACCACAGGTATAAGCATAGATTTCCCTCTCTTTCGGTGTAAGCTTTACATCTTTCTCTCTTAAAATGAGACAATCAGGATCATTTAGCCAGAGCCTATCATGCATAAAATACCTTGTGATGGCGTTTCTTAAAGCCCACTTTGCAACCGGAACTCCCATATCTGGTACATCATCTCCCCAGAAAGGCGCCGTATCATTTCCTATACGCATTCCATCCACATATCCAACTGCAGGAAGAAGAGGTGATCCACAACCAAGAATGAACGATTCTTCCCCAACCGCTTTCCTTATGGTCTCCATTCCCATTCTGAAAGCCTGAACAGGAGTTATATTCCTTTTTCTCTCACCAGGTATAGCTCCTGCAAAAAGAAAGTCTATTTTGAAATATCTATATCCCATTTTTCTCAACGAGCTGAAAAGATTAAATAACCACTCAAGTACCTCTTCGTTTGATAAATCAGGGGCGTATATTTTCTTTCCCCAATTTTTGTAAGCCATTTTTGGTTTTCCATTCTCTTTCAC
>JAGHBG010000178.1 GCA_021161105.1 Thermotogaceae bacterium
ATATATATAAATTCAAGGGAGGTTCTTGATGAATTTTTACGCTTGAAAAAAAACGAAAGGATATTTTTTGTTGGTCAATTAACAGGAGTAGAAGGATATTTAGAATCGGCAGCAACAGGTCTTTATGTGGGCTACACCATTAAAAAGATTGCAGAAGGAAAAACTCCTGTCCCTCTTCCAAGAAAAACAATGCTTGGTTCTCTTATTCATTATATAACAAAAGGAGCTATAGGAAAGTTAAAGCCGATGTATGCAAATTTTGGCTTATTCCCTGATGTTGGTGTGAAAGATAAGAAGAAAAAGAAACGGGTTATTGCTGAGGTCGCTTTAGATGAAATGAAAAAATTTGTTAATGGGGTGGGGTGAAATTGAATGAAATATGAAGTGAGAGTATCTGATGACAAAATGGAAGCTTATTTGATTTTAAGGGATGATGGAATAAATTATGAAATAACATCAGACGATGTGTTGAAGGCTCTTGAAGAGGCTGGTGTAAAGTATGGAATACAATATGAGGGTATAAAGGAAATTGTTGAGAAACCAGAATTTGATACTCCGTATATTGTTGCGATTGGCAAAAAGCCAGTTGATGGTGAAGATGGAAAGTTAGAGATTTATCACAAAGAAGCACAAGAAAATGAAGAAAAAGGTAGGGTGGATTTTAGAGAAATGGCTGCCAAAAAAAGTAGAATGGTGGTTAAAAAAGGGGATGTTTTAGGGAAAATTACAGAGTCATCTCCCGGAATTCCCGGAATTGATATATATGGAAACTCGGTTAAACCAAATCCTGGGAAACCTGTTTCGGTAAAAATTGGAGAAGGGATATTAATAAAGCAGGATGGAACACTTGTTGCGGATAAAGGTGGAATGCTTAGGGTGAAGAATGATGAGATATATATAGAGGATGTATTAGTTATCAAGGAGGATGTGGATTACTCAACAGGTAATATAAATTTTCCTGGATTTGTTGAAATTCATGGAGATGTAAAACCAGGTTTCGTTGTGAAAGCTAAGAAAGATATACAAATAAAGGGTATTGTGGAAGCAGCAACGGTTATATCTTTTGAGGGTTCCATAGAACTTACCGGTGTTAAGGGAAAAGAAAAAGGTATGATTAAAGCAAAGCAGGATGTAAAAGCTAAATTTTTAGAAAATGCCCATGTAGAAGCTGGAGGAACAGTAGAAGTTGACGGGCCTATTACAAACAGCAACGTAAAAGCAAGAGAAAAAGTAATATTGAAAGGCAGGAAAGGAGTATTGGTCGGAGGAATTACGATGACCTCTAATTTGGTGGAAGCAGAGGAAATAGGGAGTCCTCTTGGGGTAAGGACTCATATTGAGATAGGTATTGATCCAGAAATCAGAGAGGAAGAAAAGCTTCTTACGACTAAGCTAAACTTGGACAAAGAGAATCTGGATAAATTACTGTCAATACTTAAGGGTCTAAAAAAGTTGAAAGATGCAAAAGGAAGCTTACCGAAGGCTAAAGAGGAAATATACAAGAAAGTTAGCCAATCGATAATCAATTTAAAGAATATGATGGAACAAAACAATAAAGAACTGTTAAAGATAAGAAAAGAATATAGTAAAACCAGAAAAAGTGCTAAAGTTATAGCGAGAAAAGTTATACACCCGGGTGTGGAAGTTATTATGTTCGATAGGAAAATATCAATTAGCAAGCCTGTAGAAAAAGCGCTATTGGTTGTTGATGAAAAACAAGACAGTGTTGTGATAAGAGCTTATACAGGATCATGAGAAGAAAAGCCTTTGGAATAATAGAAACTTTAATAGCGTTGTTCCTTTCTGGTCTAATATTCTATATAGCTTTTGCAGGCGTGGATTCTGTTGTTAAAAACTACAACAAGGTGAAAGAATATTACCTTAAAAAGTTAAACCTGGAAAGTGCCCTTCAAATTTATCTTTCAGGTAGGGAACCTCCAGAAGAGTTAAATGGTCAAAGAATAGATTTTTCTGAAGAAGAACTAAAAATAAAACTTAAAGAAGGTGAATAGATGGTACTTAGAGCATCTTACGGAACTCTTGCTTTGCTTGGCTACAATGAAAAAATTGTGGAAGGACAGCAAACAGCCTTTTTTATGCTTGATGGGAAGTGTGTTTTTGATTGCTGGTTTTGCTCTCATGCAAGAAATGCAAAAACTCCAAGCAAATTTTTATCAAGGGTGACCTGGAAAGAAGTAGATTTATCCGAGGCAGCTGAAAGAGCTAAAAAAAGCCCACAAATAAAAAGGATATGCCTTCAAGTTGTCTCTTATTCCGGATACAAAGAAGATATAGTTGAAGCTTTGAATAAGTTCTCTGGAAAGCCTGTGTCTGTGTCTGTTAGAGCAACAAACTTCGATGAGGTAAAGCTGTATTTTGACAGCGGAGCAGACATGGTTGGAATATCTATAGACGCAGCTACAGATAAACTTTACAGAAAAATTCGAGGCGGAAGTATAAAAGAAGTTTTAAACTTGCTGGAAAGGGCGTCGCTGGAATATCCCGGCAGAATAACAACGCATTTGATAGTCGGACTTGGTGAAACAGAAAAAGAAATGATTGGCGTTATAGACTGGCTTTTAAAAAGAAACATAACAGTAGCGTTATTTGCTTTTACTCCTATAAAAGGAACCAAACTGGAAAATCATAAGAAACCGCCGTTAAGTTCATATAGAAGAATTCAACTTGCTCATTTTCTCCTTAAAAAGAAACTAATATCTTTTGAAGATATAAGATTCAATGAAAAAGGAGAAATAGTAGATTTTGGCATAGACATAAAAGAAATAAGCGAGGAATACATCAAAAAGGCATTTCTCACCCAGGGTTGCCCCAACTGCAGAAGACCATTTTACAACGAATCACCAAAAGGGGTGCTTTACAACATTCATGATGAAAGATTGCTAGAAGATTTTCAACTTCCTGACTTAAGTTCTTCGTAAAGCTCAAGAATTTTTTTTGCGTATTCGTTTCTCCATCTGCCCCCGTTATAGTATTCAAGGGCTTTTGGAAGTTCCTTATATCTGTTTAGCAAGTATTTTAGATAATAGGATCCGTAAAGTATGTTTAATTCGTAGTCCCAGAAGAGTACCTTCCATCCACTTTGTGGCTCAGGCAGGTTGTAAACTCGCGCAACAAATTCTGCTGTTTCTGGTTTTATCTGCATAAGTCCGAGTTCACCAGCCATTCCTATTACATTCCTGAATTCTGTTTCTATGGTTATAACAGAAACTATCAAAAGAGGATCAAGCCCGGTTTCTGCCGAAGCTCTGTCAATCGCTCTTTTAAGATCAAGAACATACCTTTCTTCTGTTTCAAGTCCATGGAGGGCTCTAAGGTTGGTTACATATTCCTTTAGCCACTCATAAGAGTAGTAGTCTTCGTTGTAATATACTATAAATTTTCCACCAAAGAAAACTTCACTGTTAGCAATTGCAATTAGCTGTGCGGTTATGAGAACTAATATAACCGTTTTCTTCACATATCCCACTCCTATATCTGCTGGTATAATAAACTATGTGTATTTTACCAGATAATTATAAAGGTAAAGGAAGTGATTCTATGGAATCGTTATATAGAAAGTACAGGCCGAAGAGGTTTGGGGAGCTTGTTGGACAGGAACATGTAAAAAGGGTAATTACAAGAGCAATAGAAGAAGGCAAGGTTTCTCATGCTTACATATTTGCTGGCCCGAGAGGGACGGGAAAGACAACAACTGCCAGAATACTGGCAAAGGCTTTGAACTGTGAAAACCGCCAGGGAGCAGAACCCTGTGGTAAATGTTACGCTTGCAGGGCAATAGATGAAGGGACATTCATGGATATAATTGAACTTGATGCTGCTTCAAATAGAGGAATCGATGAGATACGGAAATTAAGGGAAGCGGTGTCGTTTCGTCCAATAGAAGGAAAGGTAAAGGTTTATATAATTGATGAAGTTCATATGCTTACAAAAGAGGCTTTCAATGCTTTGCTTAAGACTTTAGAGGAGCCACCAGAACATGTTGTGTTTGTTCTTGCAACAACCGATTTTGAAAAAGTGCCTCTTACTATTATTTCTCGTTGTCAGGTACTTGAGTTCAGAAATTTGAGTGATGATTTGATATACAAAAGATTGAAGGAGGTATCTGAAGCAGAAGGGATAAAGGTAAGTGATGATGCTTTGAGGTTTATAGCAAGAAGGTCACTGGGTGGAATGAGAGATGCTTTAACGATGCTCGAGCAGGCATGGAAATTTGCAGGAGATGAAATAAATCTAAAAGATGTGGAAGAAGCTTTAGGCCTTGTTGGAATAGATACCGTGAAAAGATATGTGAATGCGATTATTACAAGTAATGTGGAAGAAGTTATAAACGTCATTGAAGAGGTTTACAGGTCAGGAAAAGATTTAAGTGTTTTGGTTCAGGAGACGATAGATTATCTTCTGGATGAGATCTCTGCTGGAAGGTACGAGTATATAAATTTATCTAAGGAATTTTTGAATATATTGAAGGATTTGAAATTTTTTGAGAATGCAAAGCTCTACCTGAAAACCGCCAGTATTACAATGTGTAAAAATGCGAATTTTTCGTCAAAATCAAACGCAAAAAAAGTTGAAGAAAAGCCGGAAGAGAGTAGTCCCAATAAGGGTGGGAGTAGTAAAGAGGTGTCTGAAGAGGTTATTGTTGGTAAGAAAGAGGATGAAGTACAAAAAACGGAAGAAGATAAACGTTTTCCAGATGAGGTAGCTAAGGTTATTGATTATCTTAAGGAAGAAGGGGATCTTTCTGTATATGTTGCACTTTCCATGGCTGATGAAATTCACG
>JAGHBG010000241.1 GCA_021161105.1 Thermotogaceae bacterium
GAGTAAAGAATGGCATTTTGTTGCGTGGCATGCAAGCTATGACAAAGATGATCTGTTAAAAATAGCAACACTCCTTGAAGATGAAAAAGAAAACAACATTCATGAGGTTTTAAGGAGTAAGGATGTTCTCGTTATAAATAATATAAAAAAATATGAAAAATGGAAAAAGATTGGGAAGGCCTCAGTTTTAAGTTCATGGCTCGGAATACCGTTGATCTCAAATGATAAAGTGTTGGGTGTGATTTCGATTGATTATATGGAAAAAACTAAACTGAATAAGTGGCAAAGAATTGTTGCCAGAAAGCTCCTTGATGATCTTAAGATAATAAACGAAGCTTACAGAGATATTATTTCTGTTATATACGAACCTAACGTAGATCCTGTCACAAAAAACCTCAATAAAAATGCTCTGGAGATCGATTTAAAGAAATATTCTAGAAAATTTAGGTCGTTGGGAATTATCTATATAAAGATAACAAATTTTGATAGGCTGGTGAAAGCGTACGGACAAACAGTGGTGGTAGAAGCTGTTATAAAATTCGTGGAAAAACTGCAGGAAATGGTAAGAGATAAAGGTAAAATATATACGATTTCCTTGAAAGAGCATACCATACTTGCTCCAGATCCTATCCCTGGGTTTTTACTAAGTTTGAAAAAACGCATATCAGCAGAATTCTTAAAAGTTATGGATGTGGGTTAAAATTTAAGGAAATTCTTTGTTAGGCTTGAGCTTGGGATAGGAACAGCATCTTATCCTGAAGATGCAAAAGTTCCTGATGAACTTTTGGAAGCGGCGATTAAAAATGCGAAAAATAGTATATGATAAAGGGAGGTTTAAAAATGATAAAGATTCGTCTTCCAAACGGTGATGTAATGGAATTTGACTCTCCTGTTACTCCAAGAGATATTGCATCGAAGGTTTCCAAGAGACTTGAAAGAGAAGGGATCGCGGCTATAGTAAATGATAAGCTATGGGACTTTGAACGGCCTGTAGAAAGCAATGCGCGGGTTGAGATAATAACTCTTGATCACGAAAGAGCACCAGAGGTCTACAGACATACAATGGCTCATATAATGGCTCAAGCGGTAGTGAGGCTTTTTGGTGAAGATAATGTAAGACTTGGCATAGGTCCCATTATTAAAAATGGTTTTTACTATGATTTTGAGATTTTAAATGGAAAAATAACCGAGGAAGATCTTCCAAAGATAGAAGAAGAGATGAAAAAAATAATAAAAGAAGATCTTAAAATAGAAAGATTTGAACTTCCAAAAGATGAAGCTGTAAAATTTATGGAGGAAAGAGGACAGGTTTATAAAGTCGAGTTGATAAAAGATTTAGAAGATGAAATGGTATCTTTCTACAAACAGGGAGAATTCGTTGATCTTTGTAGAGGACCCCATCTTCCGTCAACTGGAATAGTAAAACACTTTAAGCTTCTATCATTGGCTGGTGCTTATTGGAGAGGCGATGAAAGAAATCCAATGCTCCAGAGAATTTATGGAACTGCCTTTGCCAGAAAGAAAGATCTTGATGATTACCTTAACATGCTTGAAGAAGCTAAAAAGAGGGATCATAGAAAACTTGGGCCAAAGCTGGATTTATTCATGATTGATACGGATATTGCTCCTGGCATGCCTTTTTTCCTTCCAAAGGGAAGTATTGTCCTTAACGAGCTTATGAATTTTTCAAGGGAGCTACATAAAGATGCAGGATATGTAGAGGTTATTACACCACTTGTGATGAATGTGAAACTATGGCACCAATCTGGACATTGGGATCATTATAAAGAAAATATGTACTTCACAGAAAAGGAAGATACGATGTACGCCATAAAACCAATGAACTGTCCGGGACATATACTGATATTTAAATCAAAGTCGGTATCTTACAGAGATTTACCTGTGAGGATGTTCGAATTTGGTAAAGTTCATAGGTACGAGAGAAGTGGCGTTCTTCATGGTCTTTTGAGGGTCAGGTCTTTTACTCAGGATGATGCTCACATATTCTGCACTCCTGATCAGATTGAAGAGGAAATAATAGGGGTTATAAAGCTCATAGACAGGATATATTCACCATTTGGTTTTACATACAGGGCAGAACTTTCAACGATGCCAGAAGATCACATGGGAGAAGAAGCTACCTGGAGAAGAGCTGAAAGTGCTTTAAAATCGGCTCTTGACAGCATAGGTCTTGAGTACAGGATAGCGGAAGGTGAAGGAGCTTTCTATGGCCCGAAAATAGATTTCATGATTAAGGACTCATTGGGACGAGAATGGCAATGTGCCACAGTTCAGCTTGACTTCTTGATGCCGGAAAGATTCGATGTTAATTATATAGGTCCAGACAACAAAGAACATAGAGTTGTGATGATACACAGAGCGATATATGGATCTATAGAAAGATTCTTTGGAATACTCATAGAGCATTATGCCGGAGCTTTCCCAACATGGCTTGCTCCAGTTCAGGTTGTGATAATTCCTATTTCGGATAAGCATATAGAATATGCAAAAAAAGTAGCTAAAAAACTCGATGAAGATGGAATTAGAGTAGAGATTGACTCAAGGAGAGAAACCCTTGGCTACAGAATAAGAGATAACCAGATGAAGAAAGTTCCTTACATGTTTATACTTGGTGACAGGGAAGCGGAGAACGAAAAAGTATCTGTAAGAAC
This sequence comes from Thermotogaceae bacterium, assembly GCA_021161105.1. GTDB lineage: Bacteria > Thermotogota > Thermotogae > Thermotogales > Thermotogaceae > JAGHBG01. The sequence continues at coordinate 2,673 of JAGHBG010000241.1, forward strand.
AAGGCATGGGAGAGAAACAAAGGATGTTGATCTTGATGAATTTGTCCAAAAGATAAGGGAAGAAATAAAAGAGAGAAGAAGAACATTAAGTTTTGATGAATGACGGTTTTTAAAATAGCCCTGCCTGGACAGAGTGGGGCTTTTTGTTTATAGGGAGGGAGAAGGATGAGTATAGGTATAGTTATAGACAGCACTCTTGATGTTTCTGACGAAATCAGGGATAAAGTGACAGTAGTGCCTCTTACAGTGAGAATAGGGGACAAAGTTTTTAAGGATGGCGAACTCAGGCTTGAAGAGTTGTTTTCCATGATCAGGGAAGCTGGTTCTTTCCCGAAAACAAGTCAACCATCGCCTGGAGAATTTGAAGGGGTTTACAGGAAACTTCTTGAAGATCACGACTATGTTATATCAATTCATATTTCAAGCAAGTTAAGTGGTACATATTCAAGCGCCATGCTGGCAGCAAAACAATTTGAGGGCAGGGTATTTGTATTTGACACTTTTGCTGCATCTATAGTAGGAGATTTCTATGTGAGGAAAATTCTCGAGATGCAGGACAAACATCCTGAAGAAATTATGAAGGAGCTGGAGAAGATCAGAGATAAGTTCAAACTATTTTTAACCCCAGGAAATCTCGAATTTCTAAAAAGGAGTGGAAGAATCTCCAAGGCAAAAGCCTTGCTTGGGGCTGTTTTGAAATTACGTCCGGTTCTTCAGGTTGTTGATGGAGAGCTTGTAGCC
>JAGHBG010000043.1 GCA_021161105.1 Thermotogaceae bacterium
ATCCGGATATCTGTCCAAGGTGTATAGCAGTTCTTAAAGGCGAAAGAAAATAAAAAGCCGGCAATCTCGCCGGCTTTTTTGTTATATAACATTAATCTTTAGTACTTTTTTGAATTCTTTAAATGATATCTTTCTTTTTGAATATTATTGCTCCTGCGATTGATAAAGTAAATCCCCAAAAGTATGATGATAATAGATTCTTTTATTTGAACTGTGCTTGTATTGATTGTTTCTGCGGTGGAGTTGTATTTAAGTATCGAAAAGTATCTCAAGAATGAAAATCTGTCAGATACAGAACCAAAAATATCGCTAATATACATCAAGATAAAGGCGCCGGGTGAAATTGATATTGAAGTTATCGATTTTTGAAAGATAGTAAATAAAAGGACTGTTAGAAAACCAAAGAAGATTTCTATATGAAATGCCTCGAAAACAGGGCAGGTGATAAAATTCGTAGAGAGGGTGGCATAAATAGATGGGAAGAAAAAGGAAATACGCAGCTCAATTCAAGGCAAAAGTAGCATTTGAAACTGCAAAAGGAGACAAAACCACAGCTCAAATAGCATCAAAGTATGGTCTTCATCCACAGCAGGTAAGAATATGGAAGAAAGCGTTTCTTGAGAACCTTCATCTGGTATTTGAAAAAGAAAACCAGGCTAGGGAATTAAAAAAGGCCCTGGATAAAGCATACAAAAAGATAGGACAGCTGGAGATAGAGAAAGACTTTTTATCAAGAATATCAGACAGCTACTGAGCAAAGAAGAAAAGCTCCAGATAATTCGTTATCATTTTTTGGGATACAAAGTACCGGATGATGTTTACTATGGTGAGGTGGTGGGAGGAGCATCTTGAAAGGGAGGAGCAAACTTGATGTTTTTACTGTCCAAGTATGGAGGTGCATTTAAAAAAACGGAATGAGAGAGATGTAAACAGGTAAATAACAATTTTTACAATATTTGATAGGAGTTACGGGTTTTAAATTCTTTTGCATATACTAATATAATGAAAATTCAGAATGCAATATGACAGGTCAGGAGTATTTTTGAAAGCAGTCTATTGGAAAATAATAAAAGCCCCGCAGCGAGGCTTTTTAAAGTCCTTCATCAATCATCATTTCGATGGCTCTCAGGGCAATCTGTATAGTTTTTTCCATACCTTCTTCAAATTTTTCACCAGCTTGAATATATTCACTATTTTCTCCGATTTCTTCTCTTACTACAAGTATTCCACCAGTCTTAAGATTTTTCACTTTTCCTACTACAAAGAGAGAGCCAAGTTCCATTTCTACTGTTAAAACTCTGGCTTTTACAAGAAGCTCTATGTATTTTTGATGGGACTCTGGGTTAAAAATTTTTCCGTAATACGAGTCGGTGGAATAAACTATGCCAGTGTGAAATCTATGACCAGATTCTTGAGCAGCTTTTACAAGATAATTCGTTACATAAAAATCTGCAACTGCTGGAAATTCTGGGGGAAGGTATTGAATTGTTGCACCGTCTCTTCTTACTGTAGCAGTTGCTATCACAGTGTCACCTAATTTTAAGAACTTTTGAAGAGCCCCTGTTGTTCCAAGTCTTATAACAACTTTTGCGTTGGTTGTAGCTAATTCGTTTATAGCTATTTCAACAGCTGGAGCTCCCATACCAGTCGACATAACACTTACTTTTTCTCCTTTTAATTTTCCTGTCATTGTTAAATATTCTCTGTTATCCCCTACTTTTACCGGGTTAGCAAGATATTTTGCAATTCTTTGAACTCTGCCTCTGTCTCCCACAATAATTACATATTTCCCAACATCTTCGGGATTGACTTTTATGTGGTATCTTGGATCTTCAGCCACCGATATCCCTCCTAAATGTTTAATGATGGTTATTAGAATTAACCTTTTTACAATAGGTTTTAAGAATTATATCAAACTACTAACTTTTTAATTGAAGTATCGGCTTCTTTCTATCTTTTTGGTTTAATCAACCTGTCTCGTAGTTTTAAAGGAACATTTTCAGGATGGTAAATTTTTATTTTAAATGGCCCTCTTTTTACATTTATCCAGAAAAGTCCAGGCATTACAAGTTCTTTTTCTTCTTCCATGTTGAAATTACTTTCTTTAAAGGTAATACCATTAAGCTCTTCTTTTTTGCATGGAGGAACTAAGAAATCCCCTTTTCTCTTTTTCCACAGTTCTTTTGCTTTATTGATGTTTGTTTCATGCAGAACGACATTTTCATAGGTGAATAGCTGAAATATAGGCTTTAGGTTTCCTTCATAATCTACGGTAATGTAAGCCATGCCACCAACAAGAATTGCTCTTTTTTGATCTATTTTGAAAGTTTTCCTTGTTAATCTATTGGATTTTGCAATTTTATATTGGCATTCTACACTTAAAAGGTCTATAGCTCTGTCCTTTGTCATTATTCCTGGTGTATCGTAAATGTAAAATCTGGCGTTTTTAAGCTTTCTTTTTAAGATGCCAAGAGTTGTTCCGGGGAGTGGGCTTACAAGTGTTGTATGTTCTGCCAACCTGTTAACGAGCGATGACTTACCTGTATTAGATATGCCAATTGTTAATGCTTTATCA
>JAGHBG010000225.1 GCA_021161105.1 Thermotogaceae bacterium
CAGAAAAAGAGGAACTGGCCTGATAAAGGCATGAAAGTCATGATTTTTAAAAAGCAAATGCCCCCTCATGGGGGCTTTTTTTAAAGAATTATAGCTATTCATTCACATTAACATCACATCAAATCTTTCTCCCTGTCTCCTTTTTTCTACCCTTTTATATACTTCATCAAAGCGTTCCAAAAGTTTTTTAAGTCCTTCTTCAATAGTTCGAACATTTCTCACAACAATTGGTTGTATTTCCGTGTTTTTCGCTATATTTATCATGTTCGGGCTGTTTCTTCTCGAAAGAATAACATCAACTTTCCCAAGAAGCTTTAGAACCTTTTTCATTTTAGCCTTTGATCCATGTTCTCCTTCCTCCTCCATATCTTCCGCCTCGTTTTTGATAATTTTTATACTTTCGAATGTTTTATCTTCTTTTAAAAGATAAATGTAAAAAGTCGAAGAGTCACCTGGGTGACCAGGATGTATTTCCTTTCCATCATCGGATGGAACCATCACTACAAGCTCCTTCATATTACCCCTCCTTTAAAAATTATTACCGATTTTCCATTTTATCGTATAATGATAAAATCTATAAGTCATGAAATACTTAGTGCTCAGTGATCTTCATATAGGTGATGGTTCTTCTAAGGATGATTTTAACTACGATAAAGAGCTCATAAACCTTCTCAACGATTTTATGAAGAAGGATGTTGTTTTAATATTGAATGGTGATATTTTTGAACTCGTTGAAACAAACAGGGTAAAAGAAAAAGGTCTCATTCCCTTTGAAAAACTTGTTCAAGTCTTAGAACCTGAAGTTATAGATGACATAGTCTCTATCCACAAAGAAGTTTTTGAGAAAATAAAGGAATTTTCGGAAAAGAAAAAGGTAATATACATAATAGGCAACCATGATTACTACATTCTTAGAAACAAAAAATTAAAAGAGAGAGTAAAGAAACATTTAGGGAACGTTGAAATAAGACCTTACTTTTATATAGACAATCTCAAAGTTCTGGTCCTGCATGGGAACCAATTTGATGTCTTAAACAAGTTCACCTATAACAAAAAAACTGGCATTGTAACACCCCCTTTAGGCGATTTTATTGTACGATATATGATGGTAAACTTTGATGAGCACATTAAGCATCTTGTGCCAAAAGATGTTATTAAAGATTATGATAATGTCAGACCATTGCTTGATGTTTTTAACTGGTTTGACCATGTTAAAGAGCTTTACAATATAGGAGAAGATCTACTTGAGTTCTGGATAAAAAACTTTTTAGATGTTATGAGGAGCCATGTAGCAAAAAATTGGATGAAGACAAATTATCCATTTTTGAGATTTCTATCGAAACTATTTCTCAATAATCACGGTGGGATAAAACTCGGCGAGTTATCTGTCAGAGCTGTTATGAAATTAAGAAATTTAAGAAGGTCAAATTATCTATCAAAAATTTCGAAAAAAATACTGTCGGGAAAAAGAAAAATAAAAAAAGATGACCTGCTTGGATACGAGGATGGAGAAGATATTTTCAATGTTGACCTGCGTGGGATTGTCATGGGGCATATCCATCATTCTGATTTAGATATTTTCTATGTGGATGGTGAAACAAAATTCTACCTTAACACTGGAACATGGAGACCTGTTGTAGAAAAGATGCGCCATGTGAAAAATGGTTTTCAGAAAAGAGCGGAACTCACCTATGCAATATTAGGCAAAAACGGAAAAGACATAGAAATATCTTTAAACACAACAAACAAACTTGAAGAAATTAGCATTGCCTGATTAATACTCCATCATCTTGTTATGCTTTTCATTTCCGCAACATGTAGGCCATGGACCATCATCCAAGCCATCCGTTTCTTCGTTTATCGCATAAAGCTTCCCATCGTTGCTCCCAAATATAACGGCATTTTCAAGTATTAAAGGTGATGTGTAAACCTTACCATCTGTTCGAAATTTCCATCTGAGCGTACCATCAAGGTTCAGCGAGTAAAGGTATGAATCGTTTGAACCAAAATATACAAAACCCTCTTTACTAACGGAAGGTATCGAATTGATCTCTCCCTTTGTATTATAACTCCACATAAAGTTACCTTTTCTATCGAGACAAACTAATGTTCCATCTTTTAAACCAAACAGCACTCTTCCGAAAGAGTCAATTGTTACTCCAGAAGTTACACTTGAACCTGCACTGTACTTCCACACCAGGCTTCCATCGTGATTTACCTTGTATAAAAAGCCGCTGGCTGTTCCAAAGTAAAGGTTCCCGGCATCGTCTGCCCCTATATATGTACTTATCCATGAGGACGAGTTAAATACCCACAACAAATTTCCGGAGTACGTGTATGCATAAAGCTTTCCCGAACTTGTACCAAAATAAATCACACCCTCCTTATCCACAACAATATTCGTTGTTATCCAGCCATCAAGGGGCTTTTCCCAAACAATCTTACCATTCTCAACAGCATATATATTTCCATCATCAGAACTGATATACATCCTGGAACCTGCTATTCCTACGGGTTTAGTCACGTCCCCACTGGTTTTGATTCTTTCCACCACTTTTCCAGAAGAATCTATCATGTACACATAGTTGTCCCAGCTACCGACTATTATTCTTCCGTATTTATCAATAACCGTTGGAGAATTTATTAGGAATCTTGTTTTATAACTCCAGCGAAAATCCCCGGATTTTTCAAGAGAATAGACAGAACCATTTATGGAGGCAAAGTATATACTATTTCCATCATACGTTGGAGATGATCTTATCTCAGAACCAGTGTTGAAACTCCAGAGAACTGAACCAATTTTTTGGGGAGGAATTTCTATATTAACAGCCCTTGCAAAGTATACTTCAGCTGGAAGCGGTATAACATGTTCATAAACAAGCTCGTGAGCTTTGAGCTTGTATATAAATATTCCATTTGACTTTGATATATACAGATATTCTCTGAACAGAAAAACATCTTTTGCACCATAACCCAAATCTACTCTATATGTAAGCTTTGGTTGGAAAGGGTCAGATATATCAAGAAAAGACAGATCTCCCGTCTTATCAAATATAAAAAGCTCATTACCTCTTGTCATAACCTTAACAGGAGATTCAAACACCAGTGAATAATACACAACCTTTGGATGAACTATATCGGAAATATCCACAACAAAGAATATACCATTTTTACACACGGCATATATATCTTCTTTTCCAAAGGCAATATCATTTATTTCATCTTTTTTAACCTCCAGCCTCCAAACAAGACGAGGATCATTAGGTTTGTATGTTTCAACCATACCAATATCTCCACTATCGAAAATTACAAATATATGATCTTTGTCATAGAATTTAATAGATTTAACGGATTTTTTCAAAGATAATGAACCCAAAGGAGCAAAAGATGAATCATAGAGAAACAAAGCTTTGTTGTAAGATACAGCATACATGTTCTCATAAACATCAAAAGATTCTACTGGATATGGTAGATTCCTAACCACTTTGCTTGAAACTGTCCCAGAATCGTTTAATGTAAGTACTTCTATTGAACTCTTCTGGACTATGTAGATTACCCTTCCATATACTATCACATTTTCTATTTCTGAGTTAGACTTAAGAACCTGCAAAATTTGCGGGTTTGAAGGATTACTAATGTCAATTACAGTCATTTTATCAGGCTTCTCAAAAAAGGCAGCTGCAGCAGAAATTGATAGAGCTATGATTGAGAACATTATCACCAGAGATACTACCAAAAACTTTTTCACTCCCATCCCTCCATTCACTTTTGAATATCTCATAGTACAATATTTTACACGAAGAAGGGGGAGTTTGAATAATGAAAAGGGTAGGTGCAATAGTTTCTTACGATGGAAGTAATTTTTACGGATATCAAGGTCAGCCAAAGGTTAGAACGGTTCAGGGAGTTATAGAAAACGCTCTTGAAAAGATCTTTAAATACAGGGTCTATACCCATGCTGCCGGAAGAACCGATGCTGGTGTTCATGCATGTGGACAACTGGTTGTATTTGACTGTCCAAATCCACGCATGACAAACACAGATATAAAAAATGCTTTAAATGCCAACTTACCTTCTGATGTATATGTAAAAAAAATCATTGATTTACCTGATAAATACAATCCAAGAGCACAGGTCAAAAAGAGAATATACCATTATTACATCCTGAATACTAAAAATCCCGATATTTTCAGAAGAAAGCATTTATGGTGGTTTCCATATGAATTAAACATTGAAATGATGAGAAAAGCAGCAAAATATCTTGAAGGTGAACATGACTTTTCGGCTTTCAGGAAAAGTGATCCCTCCGATAAGAGAAATCCCGTTAGAACCATTTATAGAATAAGAATAATAAAGATGAGAGGTAATATAATTCTGATAAGAGTCGAAGGAAAATCTTTTTTAAGGAGAATGGTTAGAAATATAGTAGGGGCTCTGGTTAAAGTAGGAACAGGAGATTGGTCACCAGAAAAAGTAAAGGAGGTGTTAGAATCACGAGACAGATCAAAAGGGGCAGCTTCAGCTCCACCGCAAGGGCTTTACTTATACTCTGTATATATTTGATTTTACACATCCCATCGATTTCTTTTGGGTTATATAAAGTAGAGAACGACGGAGTTTTAATATATATTTCAGATTCTTCTCCAACAGCAGATCAGCAAAAAATCGTTGAACAGTGGAAAAACGTTCATTTTATAGATCTTCGCTACGATGGACCTGAAAAATATATGTATCAAATAGAAAGAATCTTGAACAGTTGTGGAGTATTCAACGGAGGAAAAGAACCGTTCTTTATAAAAGTATACGAAGGGTTTGGGCACATTGCTATCTGGATGTGGAAAGATGGAAAAAGCTGGGATAACTTTCTATCTCCTGTAGCAGAAACAGATATCGATGTTGCTGTTAAAGATGGGGTCAGAAACTTTTTCTCATGCAAACCAGTTCCTGAAAAGAGCTTTCTGGTTTATCTCTCAGAAAGTTCCATAACATCCCAGGTCATCGATTTCAACGGATCTCCTCTTACATTTAAAAGAGAGGAAAAGGAATTTTATGAAGTTTTAGTAGACGATGAAGCAACCTCCATGAAGACAGGGTTTCACAAAATAAATTCACATCTCGTGTATATTGGAAAGGAAAAACAGAAAATCTCCACCGTTCTATTTTTCGAAAATGCAAATATGGTTTATCCAGTAGAGAACGAATTTGCAGTCCTGAGAGGCAGTATCCTGACTTTTCCTGATGGTAAAAAAGTCACTGTTGAAACAGAACCGGTATACGTATACCGGTTCTGTTTCAACAGTGACTTTTTTACCATCAGGAAAAGTCAGGATACTGC
>JAGHBG010000011.1 GCA_021161105.1 Thermotogaceae bacterium
AAGCGCACTTTTGGCAAATCGATTTGTAAGTTGCTTCTGGAGGGGTATCTTTGCTTACTACCCTTTCTATCTCCTTTAAATAGTTTATCAACTGCTTTTCTGCCTTTTCATCCAGGGCTATTTCTATTGCTTTTCTCTCTTTTGGGATTAGAAGTTTTCCTTTTGCAACTATTCCGCGCTTTTTGAGTTCGTAAAGATAATATAAAAGCTGCCATTTTGCTCCTTTATATGTTCTTGACGATTTTTTTATCTCGCCTACTATCGTTACATCCTTTTCCTTCCACATGAGATCAATTTTCATTGAAGGAAGAGAGATAGAATGCTCGCCTTTGTCTTTGTAAGAAGTTTCGTGGATGAATCTACCAAGTTCTATGAATGGATTTTTCTGATCAGGAATTATGTTGTTGTGCATAAACCACGCTTCCCTTTCACATGAAAAGTAACTCGTTACGGTAGATGGAGTTATTTTCATACGAACACTCCCTGAGGTTTTTGAAAGTGTAAACCAAACACAGGGTGGTAGAAGTTTTCTACGCTCTCTTTTCTTATAACCGCCAGACCGAAGCGTGTCTCAAATGCTCCCATTTCTGCAATTTCATCTTCTCGAATTATTGTTGATACTATGTAGGGAGAAAATTCCTTAAGTTTTATTGAGATCAGTAATGATTTTTTGTATCTATCTATATCAGATTTCTCAAGAGCGTTTGCTTCTTCTAAGAGCTTGTTGAACTTTTCTTCGATTTCCTCGTTTATCAGAAGCAGGAATGAGATAGAAGATTGGTTCTCTATTATTCGGAATGAACTCAGCTGAGAGAAGAAAAGCTTTTTAAGTTTTTCCGTGTAACTACCTTTGTCAATGTTGGCGTAATTTGAGATGTTTTTGAAGTATTCGTTTACAACATAATGGTAGTTTTTTTCTTCTATCTCCGGGAATTTTCCCAATATCTTTTGTGCATGGTCTACAGCCAGCTTGCCATATATGTATTTTGATAAAAGCTGTCCTTCTTTTTCTATAGAATATACAAGTACTTTTGAAGTTCCTTTTTCTGAATTTCTGTTACACCTTCCGGCAGCTTGGATGATACTATCAAGAGGAGCTATGTCTCTAACTACCCTTTCAAAAGACACATCAACTCCTGCTTCTATCACCTGAGTGGATACACAGATTTTATAATCCCCGTTTTTTATCTTTTTCACTCTTTCTTTTCTGTGAACGGGAAGAACTTTGGAGGAGAGATAACATATTGAATCGTATTGCAAGCTAAGATTTTCGTAGAGCTTTTCCGCGCTTTTTACTGTGTTCATTATTATTAGCGTTCTTTTTCCATCCTTGATAAGGTTTGCTATCTTTTCTGAGAATTCGTCAAGAGAGAGCTTTTCTTTTACTTCTATTTTTGTTCGATTAAAGTGTTTGAAATAGTTTGTTTTTACAACTTCCGTTGCTTTGAATATCGTCGGCTTTGTGGCTGTTGAGTATATTATCTTTACACCTATTTTTGGCAGGAATTCTATTACTTCCTTTGTGATTTTCCATTTCTCGTAAGGAAGGGTTTGGATTTCGTCGAGGATTACGACACCACCAACTAATCTGTGCAGGAATATAGCCTTTGAAGATCCTATAAGGGGTTCAAAGAAGCTTACGAAGGTTGTTACTATAAAGGGATAGTTAAATGTTTTCCTTCTTAAATCTTCGTATTGCAGGCTTTTTAGATAATTTCCGTAATTTGTTTCTTCATCCTTTGCAATTTCTGAAAGATGATGGTATTCCAGAATGTTTTCATCGCCAAAGATCTTTTTAGATATCTCCGCCGTCTGTTCTATTATGTTTATTAGAGGAAGGGCATACACTATTATTCCATCATGTTCTTTGAGTTTTAAGGCAAGTCTAATGTTGGCTAATGTTTTTCCAATTCCGGTTGGTGCAGATATGGCAAACATGTTTTCTTTGTTGCAAGAGTAGTTCTTGACTTCTTCATGAAACTCTTTTCTTATTTTGTTTATGCATGTATCATAGGTGAATTTCTCCATAAATTTGTCAAGTTTTTCTTGAGAAACCTCCGAAGTGTCGAGTGGGAAATTCTCCACTCCTAAGACAACATCTTCCCTATCGCTTGAAGTTAGTATCGAAAAAAGAAGTTTTATAAGAAAGTAATGACTTGTCTCGTTTCCGTATGATTCTTCCCAAAGTAACTGGATTCTTCTTATTTTTTTGTAAATTTTTGATGTATCTATATCGATATCTATACCATGTAAAGTGAAAAATTCTGGGATGATATACTTTATCTGCTTTTTTAAAAATTCCTCTTCTTCGCAGTAATCATACTCGTTCAAGTCTTTTAAACCAGCATGATGAGCTTTGACGATGAGATAGCCTATGAAGGATAGGTAATCATCAAGGCCAGCTTTTTGCAATAGATCGAATGTATAAAGTGCGGAAAGAAGTGCGTGGCGAGAGAGCTTCGAGTTTGCCCTCTCGCCCCTTATTTTCTTTTGAAAGTGCACCGTTGCCTTTCCTATATCATGCCATTTTGAGGCTATACTAAGCGCCTTTCTTATTTCTTCTCTTTTATATCCGAAGACTTCTTTCCAATCTATGTATTGGGAAATCCTGTCGAGCTTCTTTAAAGATTTTTTCTCAACGCCATTTAAATGATCTATCAATTTTTTATCGGGATGAGAGAGTACCTCTAAAGCCATGTTATGATGTATTCACCTACCTTAACGATCTGCGTTTCTGCGCTTTCCACCTCTATTCCTTTTGCATCTTTTCTTAATATATAAGTTTCGTGTTCGGTGAATTTCCTTTTTTCGTCCATCTGTCTTGTTGCTCTCTCCTTCAGGTACAAGACGCCTTTCTCTGGCTTTATTACCACTTTGGATGATGGTAGCACACTGTGAACTTTTACCGGTGGATCTACATGTTGTGCATCGCCAAGATAAAGAAATTCATGCGTTGCAAGAAATTCGCTTATTCCTAAATATAATGGGTATGTAGTTTCTTTGTTTTTCACCATGTCTGTCAAGTTGCCAAATAAATCAAAGTTTTCGCTGGAGACGGCTATAACATAGGAAGGAGATTTTATCACCTCTACTGGTATCTGGGTTCTTTGCCCATCTTTTGTATTCACAAAATTCGTTGGAATTCTCATCTTTTCTATGGGCTTTTCTATTACCACTGAAACTTTTAAGTCTTTAAGGATTTTAAGGTGTTCTGCATAGTTTTTCCTTTCTACGCCAAGTATCGCACCTATCATTCCAAGTATGGCATTTCTTGGAGGAAACGAATAAGTTGACGCTGAAGTCGTTGTATACACCCTTCTGAAATGTGCAAATGGTCCTTTAACTCTGAAGAGAAGCACTTTCATTCTAATCACTCCAGTTCAAGCTCTTTTACCTCACTTGTTATTTCTTTAAGAATTTCCTCTATATCTTTTTTCTCATCATTTAAAATGAAAGTCATTCTTTTATCAGCTTTGTATTTTATTGATTCTATCTTGGAAGACATCGCTTTTAGAGCTTTGACGAATTCATCCATGGATAGTGCATACTCTGTGGCATCCCTTATTGAAAATTCGTCTTTTTCCGTTTGGATTTTCACAAGATAATCAAGCTCGCCATGATGAGATTTGATGCTTTCTTTGTAGTTTATTTTTATGAGAAGGCGTGGATTTTGTTCCATTTTTGAT
>JAGHBG010000234.1 GCA_021161105.1 Thermotogaceae bacterium
ATTTCAAGAAAGTAGAGGCTTTTGTGAAACATTTTGGAGGTAAAATCTTTATCGATGAGATCAGCGGGCTTTCAGTCATAACCGGAATAGAAGACGAAGATGCTCTAAAGACTGTATCTTCATATATAAACAAAATTTCAACAACGCCAAAGCAGATAGAGATTGAAGTGCGACTTGTAGATGAAATCCTTTCTAAAAATAACAGCCTTACAACAACAACAAATCTTGGTATACCAATAGCAGGAGGAAACGTATCTATAAGTCCTGACGGTTTAACGTTCACCACAGATATATTAAACGCTTCTCAGTATGAAAATTACCTGAAAGGATTGTTGAACTCTCAATTAAGCGTTGATCATTTTTCCGAACAAACCTCGGGCAAATCCAAAATACTGGCCGCACCTCGCGTAATAACAACAAGCGGAGAAAAAGCCAGCATATTCATAGGAGACAAGGAAATGTACGTTCTTCCAGGTGGCACACCATTAACCCAAAATTACGGTGTCGAATTAACGATAACACCAACATACAGGCCAGACGGAACCATTGAACTTGATATAATTGTAAAGGTGAGCAACTCTGCTCCAGGCAATCAGGGAGGAGAAAAACTATTGGCTTCTCAAAGATCCAGAGAAGCGAACACAAAGGTTATAATTGAAGACGGTCAAACTATAGTTATAGGAGGACTCATGAGAGAAATCACCGAAAAGAAAGTAAGCAAACTCCCATTTTTAGGTGATCTTCCAATAATTGGAGTCCTGTTTCGTTCCACCAATGAGATATCTGAAAAGAGGAATTTAACCATATTTATAACGGCAAAGGTCGTGAGAGCATGGTAAGAAAACCTGTGGTTGCAGGGATGTTTTATCCTTCATCAAAAAAGGATCTAATACTATCGATAGAAAATGCATTTTCAGGTTCGTTGGGACCGGGCAAACTGCCGGAGAAAAACTCAAAGTCACTTCCAAAACCCGTTGGTGTTATAGTTCCTCATGCGGGATATGTATACAGTGGACAGGTAGCTGCATGGGCATATTATGAGCTTTCAAAGAAAGGAAAACCACAAACAGCTATACTCATAGGTCCAAACCATACAGGATATGGAAAACCAGTTAGCATATTCCCGGGTGGCAAATGGCAGACTCCTCTGGGTAACCTTGAAGTGGATGAAAACGCTGTCCAGATATTACTCGAAAACTCCGACATGGCATCTTCTGATACAGCCGCACACACCATGGAGCATTCTCTGGAAGTCCAGCTTCCCTTCCTGCAATATCTATATGGCAACAGCATAAAAATAGTTCCAATAACCATGCTTGATCAATCCCCGAAAGCCGCCGCTGATCTTTCAAAGGCAATTTCTGTATACCTGTCTCTATACCCAAACACCGTTGTTATCGCATCCACTGATTTGAACCATTACGATGATCATGAAACAACTGTAAGAAAAGATAAATTGATAATAGAAGCCATCGAATCGGGAGATCCAAGAATTCTTTACACCGCCATCTATGAAGCCAACGTCTCTATGTGCGGCTACGGTCCGGTTACAACACTAATGCTTCTTAACCTTGGAAGAGTCAGAATTTTAAAACATGCAACCAGTGGAGAAATATCTGGAGACTTCTTAGAGGTCGTGGGATACTTAAGTGCTATCTACGAATGAACCTGTAAACTTCCTTCGCCTTTTCTGAGTTGAGTGATATTAAAGTTAAAAAGTACACAGAGGCTGCAATTAGAACAAGAAATAGTGTAAACAGCCGGCTGTTTCCAAGCGGTCTGGCTAAATATAACATCGCTCCCATTACAGCACTGGACAAAACTATCTTTAAATTCTCTTTGTATAAAACGCTAATCTCTTTTCTCAATAAAAAGAACACGCTCCCAACCATTCCTGCAATTGATGTGGCAAGAGCTATACCCGAAGCTCCCATAATCCTTCCAAGAATCACATCCAGAACTCCATTGGTTGATGTTACCAGTATCGAAGCATAAAGCGGAATCGACATCCTTTTAGAAGAATGATGATATCTCAGGGCAATATAATAAAGTGAATAAGGAACAATACCTATCGAATACATTGCGAGAACCTTTGCCGTGTTTAAAACCGCAAATTCATCGAATTTACCATAACCATAAATAAGGTATATCAAATCTTTTGAAAGAATAAAAAGCCCCAAAAAAGAGGGCAATGTGAATAAAAGAACGGTTTCAACGGCATCTTTCATCTCTTTTTCTTTCTTTTCCTTCCCGCTCATTTTGCTAAGCGCCACAGTCGAAACCGCCACGCTGAAAAGCCCCAATGGAAGCTGATAAAGCCTTGATGCAAGTTGCAGAAAGCTTATGGAACCATATCCTAAAAAAGAAGCAACATTAACATCAACAAGCAAATTAAGCTGATTTGCCATCATGGCAAGAGTTGCCTGAGAAAACGCCTTCCAGAAACCTTTCATTTTATTAAAGACAAACTTATAGTTAAAATACTTCACTGCTTTTACACCAAGAGCTATCGCTGCCGCAAGTCCTCCAAGCACAAATCCAACCGCACTCCAGAATACATCCTTTCCTGCTAAAGTTCCCACTATCACGCCTACATTCATTAAAAACGGTGAAAGAGCTGGAAGGAAAAACTTATCATGGCTGTTCAGAATGGAGTAAAAAACTGCCCATAGAAAAATTTCCGGGACAAAAAGAACTGTAATCCTTACAAGTCTTTCTATTTGTTCCTTTCCTTCAACATTGTATCCCACCGCAAAAACGCTGGAAACAATTCCTGGAAAGATCTCAACAATGACAACAATAGCAAATGTTATGATTAAAAATGTGTTTATAACGGAGGAAACAAAACCGTCTCTATCTTCAACGCTTTTGTAAAAGGGAACAAAGGACGAACCTAAAGCACCTTCACCGAATATCTTTCTTAAAAAGAAAGGAAATATTATTGAAACAAGATAGGCATCCAGAACTCCTGATGCTCCGTAAATAGCCGCTAAGGTTACATCCCTTGCAAGCCCGAATATTCTCGATATAAACGTAGCAACGCTAAAAGCAATACTCCCAGCAAGAACACTCATAAGCTCTTAACCCCTGATATGATTATAGCTCCAACCATAAGCATCGCTCCCAAAAGCTGGATGGGAGAAAGCGTCTCGTGAAGGATCATCCACGAAAACAAAGCCGCAAATATCGGCTCTCCCACAAATATAATAGCAGTAGTATTGCTCCCGATATGCTTCTGATATTTAACCTGAGCCCATATTCCAAAAACAGTTGAAAGCACCGCATTGTACAGTGCAGACATAATCGCTCCACCCGATAGTCTCCAGCCTGTTCCTATACCAAAAACTGCATTCAAAGCTGATGTAATTGTGAATTGCGGCGTCAGCAAATCCTCTTCTTTGACTTTCTTAGAAAAAATCGTTATCAAAACCACATGGAAAGCAAAGGAAAGGGCACATAAAAGAGATAGAAAATCACCAAAATTGACCCCTCTCACACCACCTGATAAAAGGTAAGATCCTATTCCAGCCATCGCAAGCCCTACAGCTTGATTTATATGAAGCTTTTCTCTCTCCAGAACCCATGATACAACAGGAACAAGAACCACATAAAGGGATGTGAAAAAACCATTTTTTGAAGCGGTCGTGTATTTAAGGCCAACGGTCTGTGTGAGATAACCTAAAGACAAAATAATTCCAAGAATGCTTCCATACTTCCAATTACCCTTTCCCCAAAATATATACGACAGCACAGCCGCTATTGCAAAACGAAAGGCTATATAGTTCATAGGTGATACATCACCGATTATGAGCTTCTGTACAGGAAAAGATGTACCCCATATAACCGTAGCAAGCAAAAGAAAGAAGAAAGCTTTTCTTTTCAATATCCTCCCTCCTCAACAACGAATCAACATGGATTTTACCAGAGAGCGAATGGATTTTCATCAATTATATTCTGACAAATGTTGCTATACAGGCGATATTAAGAATGGTGCAGAGATACACTAATGAAAATTTGGATTGAAAATACCTTGCGATAAAACACAATACCTCTTTACAAAGCACTTTTGACACAAAAAGCAAGCTTATTGACAAAAATGATTATTCAATTTATCATGAACTTATGTTCATATGTGCATATATTCATATATGGTTGAATTATAGTGAATATAAATCTTTTAAAGAAGAACTCGAATCTTTGACATTTCTAGAAAATGCAGTTCGTACGCATATCTAAAGTCTGTGGGATTAACTCGTAAACAGTGCATTTGATAATAAATCGAATTTTGGAGGTGGATTATGAGCAAAAAAATTGAGAAACTAAAATACGATGATGACTATTTTTACAACCTTGCAGCTTTTTTCTCAATTTTCTCTGATCCAACAAGATTAAAGATTTTACACGCTTTATTGGACGGTGAAAAATGTGTTAAGAAAATCAGCGAAATAGTTGGATTAAACCAATCCACATGTTCTCATCAATTAAAGATATTAAGGCAGCACAAAGTTGTAAAGATAAAAAGAGAGGGAAGATTCGTAAGATATTCATTAAATGACGACCATATTAAAAAACTGATGAATGTTGGTGAAGAGCATTTATCCGAAGAAAATTGAGGAGGCGACATAATGATTTTGCTCGGAATAATTTTGTTCTTCATAACCGTTGTTTTATCCATGTTAGGAAAAGGCGGAGGAGAATTTTTTGTTCCAATATTCCTGGCATATGGCATTCCATATCACCAAGCTGCCTCAGCTTCTTTATTTATATTAATGATTTCAGGCTTTGTGATGACGCTGGTATACCACAGAAAAACCCTAATAGATTGGTACACCGGTCTGATCTTGATAGCGTCCGTTGCAAGTGGTTCTTTTTTAGGTGGATTTGTTTCTGCAAAAGTTAGCGTCACAGTGCTTAAAGTTACCTTTTCAATATTACTGTTCGTATCAGCATTTTTAATTTCAAGAAAAAAGGAAAGTTTAAATATTAAGATTGGTCCGGGATTAAAGAGAAAATGCTGCAATCATGAATATGAAATCCCGCTTTTAATAATAATACCCTCTGTTTTTCTGATAGGATTTGTAGCTGGTATGGTAGGAATTTCAGGAGGAGGATTAATCGTTCCCCTGTTAATTATTTTAGGTAATATGCCCATAAGATTAGCTTTTGCAACGAATTCTCTTATGGTGCTATTCTCGGCAACAACAGGATTTATAGGTAAGGGATTGAGTGTAGGCATAGATTGGAAATTCAATATAACAGTAGCCATATTTGCATCCATAGGTTCTCTAATAGGATCCAGCCTTTCAACTAAGGTAAAAACGGAAAATCTTAAGAAAATTTTTGTTTATGTCATTTTAATAGCGGCGATTTGGATGATGGTGAAGGTGTTTATTTAACATGGTAACAGAAACATTGCCGTGTCTCACAAAGGATTTTTACATACTTAATTAGCATATGAAATATTTATCCTATTTCTTGAACTTGGAGGTAAAAATATGGAAACGGTAAAAAAAGTGGTCATGAATTTGAAGAAATATTTAGTTTTATATGCATTATTGGCATTAATAACTGGCTGGATAATGGGAGTGAATTTTTCATCATATGCTACTTCGCATAAGGATGTATTTTCCAATCTAATAATACTTTTTGTGTTTCTAATGATTTACCCGATGATGGTTAACATGGATTGGGGAGAAGTGAGAAGAGTTGTAAAAGAACCGAAAGCA
>JAGHBG010000013.1 GCA_021161105.1 Thermotogaceae bacterium
CTTTATAACATCGTCCTTACCCACTTAGATCACTCCCAAGGTGTTAAAACCTCAATTCCATCCTCTTTGACAAGAATACTCTTCTCATAGTGAGCCGCTCTCTTCCCATCAGCTGTTACTACTGTCCAACCGTCTCTAAGTATCTTTATCTTCCATGTTCCTGCCACAACCATCGGCTCTATTGCAAGTGTCATTCCCTTCTTCAAAATAATTCCTGTGCCGGGCTTGCCATAATTAGGCACCTGCGGCTCCTCATGGAGCTCACAACCAACTCCATGCCCTACAAAGTCTCTTACAACATTAAAACCTTTCTCTTCAACATAAGTTTGTATAACA
The DNA here is from genome assembly GCA_021161105.1 of Thermotogaceae bacterium. Taxonomy (GTDB): domain Bacteria; phylum Thermotogota; class Thermotogae; order Thermotogales; family Thermotogaceae; genus JAGHBG01. Next base: position 337 of record JAGHBG010000013.1, read on the forward strand.
TGCCCAACATCGCCTATTCTAACGCCTTCCCGAATAAATTCAAGTGCTTTTTTTAGTGCATTGTAGGTTACTTCCATTAATTTCTTAGATAGCTCGTCCACTTCTCCAATTGCATATGTGATTGCAGCATCTCCGTAACATCCTTTGTATATAGCACCAGTATCAATTGAGACTATATCTCCCTTTTTAAAGACCTTGTTCTTTTTTGGAAAACCATGAATTACCTCTTCGTTTACAGACACACATGTTGCATAAGGGTATCCACCGTAACCTTTAAAAGCCGGTCTAACCTTATATTCTCTGTAAATCTTCAAAGCCAAATCTTCTATATCTCTCGCAGTTGCACCTTCAACAGCATATCTCTTCGCTTCTTTCAAAACGGTAGCTACTGCTTCTCCTGCTACTTTCATTCTTTTTATCTCCTGCGGCGTCTTTATTCTAATCATTTTACGAGCTTCAGCACCTCCTCAATCACTCTTTCTAAGCCAACTGTTCCATCCAGCTTCTGAAGCTTGCCTGTCTTACCGTAATACTCAACAACTGGAAATGTTTTTTCCATATAAACCCTGTATCTTCTTCTAACAACCTCTTCCCTGTCATCTTCTCTTTGAACGAGAGGCACTTTACAAACATCACAAAGGTTATCTTCTTTTGGCGGCATTGTAAGAAGGTTGTAAATTCTTCCACACTTTGGACATATCCTTCTGTTGGTAAGTCTCCTAACCACAACTTCTTCTGGAACATCAAAGAATATAGCCCATGTTAGCTCTCGACCAAGCTCTTTCAACATCTCATCCAGAGCTTTAGCCTGCTCAACCGTTCTTGGATAACCATCAAGGATAAATCCACTGCTGCAGTCATCCCTTTTTAGCCTTTCCTTTACCATCTGATTCACAAGTTCATCCGGAACAAGGTCTCCTCGTTCCATAATCTCCTTAATCTTGTTCCCAAGTTCTGTGCCAGAAGCCGCGGTTTCTCTAAACATATCCCCGGTCGATATATGGGGAATATTAAGTTTTTTAACAAGTTCCTTCGCATAGGTGCCTTTACCCGCACCAGGTGGCCCGAGGAAAACCAGGTTTACCATAAGCCAATCACGCCCTTCTTCCTCTCAACTTCCCTTTCTTTATGAATCCTTCATAGTGTCTCATCATAAGGTGAGCTTCCATCTGCTGTGCTATATCAAGAGCAACACCAACTGCTATCAATGCAGAGGTTCCGCCTATCCAGATATTAACATTTATAACCATTTGTACAAGATATGGAAGCAGTGCGATCACAACCAAAAATATTGCTCCAACAAAAGTAACTCTATTAAGAACCTTATGGAAATACTTTTCCGTTGGAGCACCTGGCCTCAAACCTGGTATGTATCCACCGTATTTCCTTATATTGTCTGCCATATCATGGGGATCAAATACAACAACGCTATAAAAATAAGTAAAGAAGAAAACTAACAGGGCATAGATTGTAAGATAAAGAGGGCTCCTAACTCCAAACAAATTTTTCAATGTTTCACTGCCGGTCATGCTGGCTATAGCTGAAGGAATAGATACTATAGCCGATGCAAAGATTATTGGAATAACCCCTGAATGGTTAACTTTTATTGGTATGTAAGTTGCAGCTCCACCATAAACTCTTCTTCCGCTAACTCTTGATGCATACTGTATCTGTATTCTTCTTTCCGCCTGCTGAACATATATTATGGCAACAATCGTTATAAACCATATACCAATGAGGAATATCCATCCAACAAGAGTAAGGTTGCCCAATATTGCACTACCAAAGTATGATGGGTACCTTGCAACAATTCCGGCAAATATCAAAACAGAAACTCCGTTCCCTATTCCTTTTTCCGTTATAAGCTCACCAATCCAGAGAAGAAACATGGTACCAGCAACCAGGGAAACTGTTCCAAGTATAACGAACGTTGGGAGATTAACAGCCATTATCTGCGGATTTCCCTTTCCAAGTGCAAACACCATCATGAAAGACTGTATAGCTGCTAAAAGAACTGTAAGGTTTCTTGTGTAATATGCAAATTTCTTTCTTCCCTCTTCTCCTTCTCTCAAAAGTTCTTTAAGAGAAGGAATAACGGAAGAAAGAAGCTGTAAAATAATCGCTGCATTGATGTATGGCGTAACGCTCATGGCAAAGATCGAAAATCTTCTCAAAGCTCCTCCAACGAAAATATCATAAAAGCTAACAATTCCCCCCGTAGCTGTTCCACTAAAACCTTCAAACATGCTCTTCCATGCCTGAAGGTTTATGCCAGGTATCGGTATGTATATACCAAGTCTGAAAACCGCCAACATCAAAAATGTAAATATTATTCTTTCTCTTAGTTCGGGTATTTTAAAGGCGTTTCTAAACGCCTGCCACATTTATATCACCTCAGCTTTTCCGCCCACTCTTTCGATCTTTTCCCTGGCGGACTTACTGAATGCATGTGCCTTAACCTTGAGGGGTTTTGTAAGCTCTCCACTACCAAGTACCTTAACACCATCAAGAAGTTTTTTGAGTATTCCTCTTTCAAGAAGGGCTTCAGGAGTAATCTCGTCTCCTTCATTGAATTTTTCCTCAAGCGTTCTAACGTTAACTACTGCATAATGCTTCTTTGCAAAGTTTTTAAAACCTCTTTTTGGAAGCCTTCTCTGCAAGGGAGTTTGTCCACCTTCAAACCATGGTTCAACCTTACTCGTTCCCCTTGCTTTCTGACCCTTATGACCTCTTCCTGATGTTTTCCCGAGCCCGGAACCTGGCCCTCTTCCTACCCTTTTTCTTTCTTTAACAGCCCCAGGAGTTGGTCTTAAATCTTCAAGTCTCATTATTTTTTACCTCCCTTCACTCCTCTACTTCCTCGACTTTAACAAGATGACTAACTTTCCTTATCATTCCCCTTATCTGGGGAGTATCATCTTTTATAACCGTCTTATGAAGCTTCCTAAGTCCAAGTCTTTTAACGGTATCTTTCTGGTCGTAAGAGTAACCGATGGGGCTTTTCACAAGGGTTATCTTAAGCTTTTTCGCCACTCGTTATCCCTCCTCGGAATTTCTTTTTACTCCTTTGTAAACCTCTTTCACTGTCACATCTCTGAGCTCTGCTACTTTCTTCGGATCCATTAAATCCTTTAGCCCATTCATTGTGGCCCTTGCCAGATTAAGTGCGTTTGTTGAGCCAAGAGCTTTTGTAAGAATATTCTGTATTCCAGCAAGCTCAACCACTGCACGGACCGTACCACCTGCAATAATACCAGTACCCGGAGCTGCAGGTTTCAAAAGAACTTTGGAGGCATCCTGCCTTCCTATAACCTCATGAGGAATAGTTCCGTTTATAAGAGGAACATTTATAAGCTTTTTCTTTGCATCAGTTATGGCTTTTCTAATAGCGTCAGGAACTTCTCTTGCCTTTCCAATTCCAAGACCTACTTTCCCGTTTCTATTTCCAACAACAACAACTGCTCTAAAGGAAAGATTCTTTCCACCTTTCGTAACCTTTGTTGTTCTTCTAATCTCTATTACTCTTTCTTCGAAATTTTCATATTCCTCTCTAATTTGCTGAGCGAGTTCTGTCACAGTCCACACCTCCTTCAGAACTTAAGTCCCGCTTCTCTTGCTCCATCGGCAAGTTCCTTTATTCTTCCATGATATTTGTACCCACCTCTATCAAAGACTACCTTATCTATACCTTTTTCAAGAGCCCTTTTCCCTATGAGTTTTCCCACCTCTCTTGCTGCTTCTTTGGACCACGTCTTTTGAAGCTTCTCTCTGAGTTCCTTATCAAGAGTCGAAGCCGCTACAAGAGTATAGCCTTTAGTATCATCGATTATCTGAGCGTATATATGTTTGTTAGACCTATAGACAGCAAGGCGAGGTCTTTCTGGTGTTCCAAACACTTTTTTTCTAACTCTTAAATGTCTTCTTCTTCTAAGCTTTTTTCTATCTATCTTCTTTATCATTTCATACTACCCCCTTATGCTTTCTTTCCTTGCTTCTGTCTTACAACTTCTCCAACATAGCGAATTCCCTTACCTGTGTAAACATTCGGAGGTCTCCATGCTCTTATATCAGCTGCATACTGTCCAACTTTGTGCTTATCAATTCCAGAAACAACTATTTTATTTGGTGCTGGTACTTCCACTTTGAGATCTTCTGGTACATTCATCACGACTTCGTGTGAATACCCGAGCTGCATAACAAGCTGATTACCCCTCATCTGAGCCCTGTATCCTATTCCAACAATTTCAAGCTCTTTTTTGAATCCTTCTGTTACTCCCTGAATCATGTTCCTTATAAGTGCCCAATATGTCCCCTGGAACATTTTTGCTTTTTTCCAATCAGCCTTCCTTCTTATTCTTTCTTCATTGGGCTTTACCCAAATTTCATCGTTCTCGGTAACTATCTTAACAAAAGGCAAATACTCTTGCTCCAGCTCTCCCTTTGGCCCCTTAACTTTTATAACATTCTCTTCTACTTTAACCTCTACACCCTGTGGTATTTTCAAGGGCTTCTTCGCCAGCCTCGACATTGCCTACACCTCCTCACCATACGTAGGCTATTACTTCTCCTCCAACTCCAAGCTCTCTCGCTTCTTTGTCCGTAAGAACTCCCTTGGAAGTTGTGAGGATAGCTATACCAAGTCCGTTTTTAACTCTTGGAATTTCATCCTTACTCACATAAACTCTTCTGCCAGCATGGGAAACTCTAACGATCCCATTTATCACATGATGCCTGTTCCTTCTATCACCTTTATATTTAAGGTAAACCCTGAGTATTCCCTGCCTGCCATCTTCGATATATTTATAACCCTTTATAAAGCCTTCCTTTTCCAGAATGTCAAGTATCGCTTTTTTAAGGTTGGATGCTGGAATATCAACATATTCTTTGAAAACCAAATTCGCATTTCTGATTCTTGTTAGCATGTCTGCTATAGGATCGCTCCACATTCTAATCCCTCCTTTTTACCAGCTCGCCTTTTTTACTCCAGGGAGCTTACCTTCGAGCGCGAGCTTTCTAAAACAAACCCTGCAAAGTCCAAATTCTCTATAAATTGCCCTTGGTCTGCCACATATTCTGCATCTTGAATATTCTCTAACCTTGTATTTCTTTGGCTTTTTCCAGCGCTCAATCATTGCCTTTTTAGCCACTCACAATCACCTCCTGAAAGGCATTCCGAAAAGCTCAAGAAGTTTTTTTGCTTCTTCATCAGTTTTCGCTGTTGTTACAATGGTTATATCCATTCCCTGAACTCTTCTTGCTTCATCAGGGCTTATTTCCGGAAAAACAAGCTGCTCTGTAAGCCCAAAACTGTAATTTCCTCTCCCATCGAAGGAGTTTGGATTCAACCCCCTAAAGTCTCTGACTTTTGGAAGAACTATATTTATAAGTTTATAAAGGAAGTTGTACATTCTTGGGCCTCGGAGAGTAACCTTAAGTCCTATGGTCATTCCCTTTCTAATCTTAAAATTTGATATGCTCTTTTTGGCCCTTGTTACAAGTGGTTTTTGCCCGGTTATAACAGCAAGTTGTTTCGCATGCTGTTCTATCAAATCCGGATTTCTTGATCCTTCTCCTATTCCCATGTTTATAACTATCTTTTCAAGTTTCGGAACCTGATGTTTATTTTTGTATCCGAACTCTTTCATCATTGCAGGCACAATCTCTTTTTCATATTCTTCTTTGAGCGGTACATATTCGTACCTCACAACTCATTCCCCCTTCACTTGTCTATGATCTCTCCACACTTTTTGCAGTATCTGACTTTCTTCCCATCTACAACTTTAAATCCTACTCTTGTCCTCCGCCCACAGCTCGGGCATACAAGCATTACCTTATTGGCATATATTGGGCCTTCCTTTTCTATAATTCCTCCTTCTTTCATTCTTGGATTTGGCCTCTGGTGTCTCTTTATCATGTTAACCCCTTCAACTATTACTTTACTTTCTTTCGGTATGACTCTTAAAACCTTACCTCTCTTACCTTTATCCTTACCAGATATGACCTCAACGAGATCTCCTTTCTTTATTTTCGCAGCCATCCCTTATCACCTCTTTTCAAAGAACTTCTGGTGCGAGGGAAACTATTTTCATAAATCCTTTCTCTCTAAGCTCCCTCGCTACTGGTCCAAATATTCTTGTTCCCCTCGGCTCATTGAATTTATCTATAAGTACCGCTGCATTATCATCAAATCTTATGTATGTTCCGTCCTTTCTCCTAACTTCTTTTTTAACCCTTACTACAACTGCCTTTACAACTTCTCCCTTTTTAACCGGCGAATTTGGAATAGCATCTCTAACCGAACACACAACAATATCTCCAACCGTTCCAAAAGTTTTATGAAATCCCCCAAGAACCCTTATAACTCTGAGCTTTTTTGCTCCTGTATTATCAGCAACATTGAGGTAAGTCTCCTGTCTAATCATCGTTAATTACCTCCTTCCTCAACAACTTCTTCTTCGGGTTCTACGGGAGCCTCTGCTAACGCAGATCTCTTAACAACTCTTACAACCTTCCACCTTTTAAGCTTGCTGAGAGGTCTTGTTTCTTCAATTTCAACGACATCTCCTATTCCACATTTATTTTCTGCATCATGAGCATAATATTTTTTTGTCCTTTTTACATACTTTTTAAACCTTGAATGCTGAACAAATCTTTCAACCTCAACTACGACTGTTTTATCCATCTTATTGCTAATCACAACTCCTATTACTCTCTTTCTCGACATATTATTACCTCCTTATACCAAGCTCTCTTTCCCTGAGAATAGTTTTAATTCTTGCTATGTCCCTTTTAGTTTGCTTTATCGAAGCGTAATTATCAAGTTGCCCCATGGAAAGCTGAAATCTGAGCTCCATAAGCTGCCTCTTCTTCTCCTCAAGAAGCTTTTGCAATTCTTCATCAGTGTACTGTCTGAGCTGAGCAGCCTTCATACCATCTCACCTCCAAGGTGGTGCCTTTGAACGACCTTTGTTGCGATTGGAAGCTTGTTGGCTGCCTGCCTCAAGGCTTCAAGAGCTATTTCTTCGCCCACTCCTCCAACTTCAAACATAACTCTACCAGGTTTTACGACAGCAACCCAGCCTTCAACATTTCCCTTACCTTTGCCCATTCTCGTTTCTGCAGGTTTTTTGGTATAGGGCTTGTCCGGGAATATCTTTATCCAGACTTTTCCTCTTCTTTTCATCACCCTCATCATTGCAATTCTGCATGCCTCTATCTGCTGAGCAGTTATCCAGGCTGGTTCAAGAGCCTTAAGTCCCCATTCTCCAAAGTCCACCTGGGCTCCACCTTTTGCTCTTCCTCTCATTCTACCTCTTTGCTGTTTTCTATATTTAACTCTTCTCGGCATCAACATGGGTTATTCCCCCTTTCAAATTTCTGCGTCTCCTTTGTAAATCCAAACCTTTATGCCTATAGTCCCATATTTGGTCATAGCAGTGGCCGTACCATAGTCGATGATAGCCCTCAAGGTCTGAAGCGGAAGCCTTCCTCTAAGGTACCATTCTCTTCTCGCTATTTCCGCTCCACCAAGCCTTCCAGCCACCATTATCTTTACACCCTTTGCACCTTTTCTCATCGCATCGGAAATAGCCCTTTTCATTGCTCTTTTGTAAGAAGCTCTCTTTTCAATTCTGCTTGCTATATTTTCCGCCACAAGTTGTGCATCGACTTCGGGCGTTTTTACCTCCTCGACATTTATAACAAACTGCCTGTTGAACTTGGTTTGAAGATCATTTCTAAGATTGGTTATCTCAGAAGCTTTTCTTCCAATAATGACTCCTGGCCTTGCTGTTCTTACAGTTACATGTACATGATTATCATCAGGTCTTTTTATGAGAATCTGGCTAACACCTGCATTGTAATATCTATCTTTCACTATCTTCCTTATTTCCTGATCTTCAAGGAGCCATTCTGCATAGTTTTTCTCATTGAACCATACTGTTTCCCAATCAGCGCTGACTCCAAGCCTAAATCCTTTTGGATGAACTTTCTGACCCACTCTATCACCTCTCCTCTTTATTTAGCTCTTTTTCCTTCTCTCTGTCCCTTACAATAACAGTAATATGTGAGTATCTATGTTTGATTATATCCGCTCTTCCCCTTCCCCTTGGCCAAATTCTTTTTAGCCGCGGGCCATCATTTACATAAGCCTCAGAAACATAGAGTGCATCTTCATTAAGTCCAAAATTATTAACGGCATTGGCCACTGCACTATTCAAAACTTTGTAAATTATTCTCGCAGCTTTTTTAGGAGAGAACATCAATATTGCAAACGCTTCATTAACATCTTTCCCTCTTATCGCATTTATAATGCTTCTCGCTTTTCTTGGAGAGATTCTCACAAACTTAGCCACAGCTCTTGCTTCTATTCTTTGCTTTTTTGCTTCTTCCTCTTTTATTACCCTATGGTATATCGATCTTTTTACTCTTTTTCCATCTTCTCTCCTTGGGACTTTCACTTTATACATTTAAATCCCTCCTCACTTCATCTGGAGCTTCTTTGCTTTCTTGTCTGCATGACCTCCAAACCTTCTTGTTGGTGCAAACTCACCAAGTCTGTGACCAATCATACTTTCGGTAATGTACACAGGGATATGCTTCATACCATTGTATACTGCTATTGTATGTCCAACCATTTCGGGAATTATCATCGAAGCTCTACTCCATGTCTTTATTATTTTCTTTTCTCCCTTCTCATTAAGCATTCTTATTTTCTTTAAAAGCTTAGGGTCTACATATGGTCCTTTCTTCTTAGACCTTGCCACATCTTCACCCCCTTCATACTCTGTTCCTGCGTCTGACTATGAATTTATCGGAAGGTTTCCTGCCGCGTCTTGTCTTGTATCCCTTGGTTGGCCAACCCCATGGACTCGTTGGATGGTGACCTTTACCTCTACCTTCTCCTCCACCATGTGGGTGGTCAACTGGGTTCATAGCAACACCTCTAACATGAGGTCTTCTTCCAAGCCACCTGACTCTTCCAGCTTTTCCATGAGATTCGTTCTTATGTTCTTCTCTTCCTACTACTCCAACAGTTGCATAACACTTTACATTTATCTTTCTAAGTTCACCAGATGGCATTCTCAAAAGGGCGTACTTCCCTTCCTTAGCCATTATCTGGCAAGAAGCACCCGCTGCTCTTGCTATCTGCCCACCTTTTCCAGGCTTGAACTCGACATTGTGAACTATTGTTCCCACTGGAATTTTCTCAAGTGGGAGTGCATTACCAGGCCTGACTTCTGCTTCCTCTCCAGCCATTACCGTATCTCCAACCTTTAAACCTTCTGGCGCAAGAATATATCTTCTTTCACCATCAGCATAAAGAAGAAGAGCTATTCTTGCCGTTCTGTTAGGATCATACTCTATGGCTAAAATTTTAGCGGGTACTTCTCTTTTGTCTCTTTTAAAATCTATTATTCTGTATCTTCTTTTATGTCCGCCACCCCTGAATCTAACAGTGACTCTTCCATGATGGTTCCTGCCACCAGTTCTATGAAGTGGAACAGTTAAAGACTTTTCCGGCCTATCCTTGGTTATCTCAGAAAAATCTGGAACAACCATAAATCTTCTTCCGGGAGTAGCTGGTTTAAATCTTCTGAGTCCCATATCTATTCACCCCTTATTCATATCTCTGGCATTAACTCTTTAATCACGTATCCTTCTTTAAGGGTAACTATTGCTTTCTTCCATCTTCTTGATTTTCCCTGGTAAATCCCTCTTCTTTTTGGCTTTGGTTTCACATTAACAACATTCACCTTTTCAACTTTAACATCAAATATTTTTTCAATAGCCTCTTTTATCTGACCTTTATTAGCCAGTGGATTAACTTCAAAAACATATTTTCTATCATTCATCATGAGATGGGTTTTTTCAGTGAGAATAGGCTTGACAATTACATCATAAGGAGTGAGCTTTTCACTCTTCATGCTCCGAACACCTCCTCTATCTTCCTTGCCATATCCTCTGTTATAACCAGATAATCATACCTTATTATGTCGTATACATTGAGTCCATCTACATTCGGCTTCTTATTTCCAGGGTTATCAGCTATTAAAACCTTCACACCGGGTATATTCTTTCCAGAAAGTCTTACATTAATATACTCTTCATTTTTCCACGGAAGAACAAACAAAACCTTGGCTTCATCGAGTTTCAAGTTCTTAAGAACTTCTCTCATTTTCTTTGTTTTTGGCGAATCAAACTTTATATCGTCAAGCACCAGTAATTTATTTTCATTAAGTTTAACGGACAAAGCACTCCTAAGTGCAAGCTTTTTCATTTTTTTATTAAGCTTTTTACTCCAATCTCTTGGCTTTGGACCATGAGCAACTCCTCCATGTCTCCAGATAGGAGACCTTATAGAACCATGTCTTGCTCTACCAAGATGTTTTTGGGGCCATGGCTTCCTTCCTCCACCAGATACTTCTCCTCTTCCTTTGGTAGAAGCAGTTCCAGCTCTTCTGTTAGAAAGCTGCATATCAACATACCTGTACATAACATCAAAGTTAGGTTCGATATTAAAAATCTCATCCTTAAGCTCTATGGTTCCTACTTTCTCACCACTGATGTTAAAGACATCAAGTGTTGCCATAGATTACGCCTCCCCTTTCCTTATTTTCGGGGCTTTTGCACTTCTTATGATAAGAAGACCGCCCCTCGCTCCCGGGACTCCACCTTTGACCACTAATAGACCGTTTTCGGGATCAACTTTAACAACCTCAAGATTCCTTACAGTAACCCTTTCATTTCCGTATCTTCCTGCCATCTTTTTACCTTTAAATATCTTTGATGGTTCAGAGTGCTGACCTACAGAACCGAGCATTCTGTGAAATTTGGAACCATGAGATTTTGGTCCTCCTTGAAATCCCCATCTTTTCATGGCTCCAGCGTATCCTTTTCCTTTTGTCCATCCTGTAACATCAACAACTTCTCCCGGTTCAAAAACAGAAACATCTATAGTTTGTCCAATCTCGTACCCACTTACATCATCCATTCTGAATTCTTTCAGAATTCTCATTGGTTTTACTCCTGCTTTCTTGAAATGTCCAAGCATTGGTTTGTTTACTTTCCCTTCAGGTATCTCTTCATATCCAACTTGAATTGCAGAATAGCCATCGGTTTCGGGTGTTTTTTTCTGGACAACAACAACCGGCCCAGCTTTTATAACCGTAACCGGGACAGCAATTCCATTTTCATCAAAAACCTGCGTCATTCCAACTTTTCTTCCCAAAATCATCTTCATGCCACAGCACCTCCGATCAGAGCTTGATCTCCACATCGACACCCGCCGGCAAATTTATCTTCATCAATTCGTCTATGGTTTTCGGCGATGGATTTATTATATCAATAAGCCTTTTATGAACCTTCTTCTCAAAATGCTCTCTTGAATCCTTGTGTTTAAGTGGCGATCTCAAAACCGTGTATAAAGTTCTTTCTGTCGGCAGAGGTATCGGACCAGACACCTTAGCATTTGTTGCTTTCACAACCTCAACTATTTTCTTAGCAGATTCATCAAGGAGTTCATGATCATAAGCTCTGAGCTTTATCCTTATCCTCTGTTCAGGCATATTCTACCCTCCTCCTGAAAATAAGAGTGAGAGGGAACTGCCCCCTCACTCAATTATGGATGTAACAACTCCTGCACCGACGGTTCTTCCGCCTTCTCTTATGGCGAATCTCATTCCTTCGTCGATAGCAACAGGGTATATGAGCTTAATTGTGAGCTCAACGTTGTCTCCAGGCATGACCATTTCTACGCCTTCTGGAAGTTCAACGATTTCTCCAGTAACGTCAGCGGTCCTTATGTAGAACTGTGGTTTGTATCCCTTTGTAAATGGAGTATGCCTTCCTCCTTCTTCCTTCTTCAAGATGTAGACCTGAGCCTTAAACTGGGTGTGTGGATGAATGCTTCCTGGTTGTGCAAGAACCTGCCCTCTTTCGACTTCGTCCTTGTCAATTCCTCTCAAGAGACATCCAACATTATCTCCTGCAAGTCCTTCATCGAGGATCTTTCTGAACATTTCAACACTTGTAACAACTGTCTTCTTAACCTCGTAGGAAAGTCCTACGATTTCCACTTCATCACCGGGTCTGATTTTTCCTCTTTCGATTCTTCCAGTAACAACCGTTCCTCTTCCTGTGATAGAGAAGACGTCCTCAACTGGCATAAGGAATGGTTTATCTACATCTCTTTGTGGATCTGGTATGTAATTGTCAAGAGCATCAAGAAGTTCTTGAATTGGTTTGTAAACCTCATCATCTGGATTATCTGGACCCTGAAGAGCCTTAAGAGCAGAACCCTTTATAACTGGAATTTCGTCTCCTGGATACTCGTATTTATCGAGGAGCTCTCTAACTTCCATCTCGACAAGCTCAATCATTTCCTCATCATCAACCATATCAGTCTTGTTAAGGAAAACAACTATTGCAGGAACATTAACCTGTCTTGCAAGAAGAACGTGTTCCCTTGTTTGTGGCATAGGACCATCGGTAGCAGCAACAACAAGAATGGCTCCATCCATCTGAGCCGCACCGGTAATCATGTTCTTGATGTAGTCAGCGTGTCCAGGACAGTCGATGTGGGCATAGTGCCTCTTCTCTGTTTCGTACTCAATGTGGGTGATGTTTATTGTTATTCCTCTTGCCTTTTCTTCTGGTGCTTTATCTATCTGCTCGAATGGAACAAAATCTGCAAATCCTTTGAAAGACAGGTACTTTGTCATAGCAGCTGTAAGCGTGGTCTTTCCATGGTCTATATGCCCTATAGTTCCAACATTAACATGAGGTTTCTTCCTTTCAAACTTTTCCTTTGCCATGCTTTTCCCCTCCTTTTACCTTTATTCCTATTATCAGTATCCTACAACCTTTCTTCTAACCCTTTCCGGTATTTCTTGATAATGTGAAAACCTCATTATATAAGATGCCCTACCCTGACTTAACGACCTTAAAACTGTAGCATATCCAAAGAGTTCTGACAATGGTGCATGAGCTCTTATAATCCTGACTCCACCTCTGCTTTCCATTCCTTCTACCTTAGCTCTCCTTGAATTCAAGTCTGCAATAATTCCCCCAACATACTCTTCTGGAGTTGTAATCTCAAGTTCCATTACAGGTTCAAGTAAAATTGGATTTGCTTTTCTCATCGCTTCCTTAAATGCCAGAGAAGCTGCAATTTTAAAGGCCATCTCGGAGGAATCAACCTCATGATAAGAACCATCCACAAGAATAGCCTTTATACCAACAACTGGATAACCCGCCAAAATGCCTGCATCCATAGCTTCTCTGACTCCCGCCTCAACCGCTGGTATGTACTCTTTCGGTATAACTCCACCAACCGTCTTATCCTCGAACTCGAAGTGTTTATCAAGTCCTATAGGCTCAAACCGCATAACAACGTGTCCGTACTGTCCTCTTCCACCCGTTTGCCTTATGTATTTTCCTTCCGCTTCTGCTGCAACTTTTATAGTCTCTCTATAAGAAACCTGTGGTTTTCCTACTCTTACTTTAACATTGAATTCTCTTTTGAGTCTATCAATAATTATCTCAAGATGAAGCTCTCCCATACCGGAGAGAATGGTTTCTCCTGTTTCTTCATCTACCATTACCCTTAAAGTTGGATCTTCCTCAACAAGTGCATTTAAGGCTTTCACAAGCCTGGCTTCGTCGGCCTTACTGTATGGCTCAACTGCTATAGAAATAACCGGTTCCGGGAATTCCATCTTTTCCAATATAATCGGCGAATCACGATCGCAAAGAGTGTCTCCTGTTGTGGAGATTCTAAGTCCCACAGCTGCCGCTATATCCCCGGCTCTGACATAATCAACGTCTTCCCTCTTATCTGCATGCATGAAAACAAGCCTTGAAATTCTCTCCCTTCTTTGCTTCGTTGAATTCCACACATAACTTCCCTTCTTCAGTTTTCCAGAATACACTCTGAAATATGTGAGCTTACCTATATAAGGATCAACCTGAACTTTAAAAACCAGAGCAGAAAAAGGCTCTTCCTCACTTGGCGCTCTCAAAAGCTCCTCTCCAGTCGCTGGATTCCAGCCTTTAACCGGTGGCATATCAAGTGGAGATGGAAGATACATGACTATAGCATCTAAAAGCGGTTGTACTCCTATATTATTTTTTGCAGAACCTGCCAGAACGGGAACAAATTTCCCTTCAATAGTACCTATCCTAAGATACTTATGAATAAGCTTTTCAGGAATTTCCTCACCCTCAAGATAAAGCTCTGCTATTTCATCGTATTCTTCTCCAAGTTTGGAGATTAATTTTTCCCGCCACTCTTCCGCCTCATCTACCATATCGGATGGTATATCTTTATATACATACTCACTTCCATCCTCGCTTATCCAGTATATCGCCTTCATTTTTATCAGGTCTATTACTCCTTCAAAATCCTTTTCCGCTCCGATTGGAAGCTGCACCGGTACTGGATTCGCACCGAGTTTATCAATAAGTGTCTGAACTGCCATTAAGAAATCTGCACCGGTTTTATCCATCTTGTTCATGAAGGCTATTCTTGGAACTCCATACTTATCTGCCTGCCTCCACACAGTTTCTGATTGGGGTTCAACCCCTGCAGTTGCATCGAAAACCGCCACTGCACCATCAAGCACCCTCAATGATCTTTCAACCTCGGCTGTGAAGTCCACATGTCCGGGCGTATCAATTATGTTAATCCTGTAATCCTTCCAAAAACACGTAGTAGCCGCTGACGTAATGGTAATTCCTCTTTCCTTTTCCTGTTCCATCCAGTCCATAGTGGCAGTCCCTTCATCAACACTTCCTATGGTGTGTTTCCTGCCAGTGTAATACAAAATCCTCTCGGTAGTCGTCGTTTTACCTGCATCTATATGAGCCATTATTCCAATATTTCTTATCTTATCGAGCGATACATACAGGGCTGCCACTTCTTGCATTCGATCACCACCTGTAATGTGCAAACGCACGGTTCGCCTCTGCCATTCTGTGAACATCTTCTTTCTTCTTTATAGCGGCTCCTGTATTGTTATAAGCGTTCATAATTTCTTCTGCGAGTCTTACCTTCATCGGTCTCCCACTTCTCGCTCTTGCTGCTGCAACTATCCACCTTATGGCAAGAGAAGTCTTCCTCGGCTCCTGAACCTCGATAGGAACCTGGTAAGTAGCTCCACCTACCCTTCTCGGCCTAACTTCAAGAATAGGTCTCACATTGTCCATAGCTTTATGGAAAACCTCTAAAGGATCCATTCCCATCTTTTCCCTTATTATCTCAAAAGCTCCATAAACTATTTTTTGAGCTGTAGTTTTCTTACCATCCCACATTACTTTATTTATAAGCTTCGTCACTAAAACATCATTATAAACCGGATCTGGAGCAACTTTTCTCTGTTCCGCTCTTCTTCTTCTCACTTAATCTTCACCTCACTTCTTAGGTCTCTTGGTTCCATACTTAGACCTTGACTGTTTTCTTCCCTCAACTCCAGCAGCATCCAGAGTTCCTCTTATTATCTTGTACCTGACACCTGGAAGGTCTTTAACCCTTCCACCTCTAACCAAAACAACAGAGTGTTCCTGAAGGTTATGTCCAATTCCAGGGATGTATGCGGTAACTTCTATGCCGTTGGAAAGCCTAACCCTTGCAATCTTTCTCAGAGCTGAATTAGGCTTCTTAGGAGTCATGGTAGAAACCCTTATACAAACTCCCCTTTTCTGAGGATGTCCCTGAAGTGCCGGCGCTTTACTCTTTTTCTTCTTACTTTTTCTCCCAAATCTAATAAGCTGATTTATAGTTGGCATCCTTTCCCTCCTTCCACCAACACACCAAAGGGCTGGTGATATATTCTACCAGCGCTCATGCTGCAAGTCAACTTTTTTACTATCCTTTACTACTATCCCCCTACGCGGGTCAGCCATGCCACGGTGAATATTACTATCCAAATTAAAAATTGTAAAGACTTATTATACTTTAATTACTCCAAAAAACAGCAATTAAATGAGAACCAACATATATCAGCGCTTTTAAAACTTCCAACAAAAAATCCCCACCTCGTAAAGGTGGGGGTTTCTGGCAGGGCCGGAGGGACTTGAACCCCCAACCGCCGATTTTGGAGACCGGCGCTCTACCAATTGAGCTACGGCCCTACCTCCTGGTGGTGGGGGGAGGATTCGAACCTCCGAAGGCATTCTGCCAGCGGATTTACAGTCCGCCCCCTTTGGCCAACTCGGGCACCCCACCACACAGGGCAACACAAATTATAAACAACATTTTCCAGAAGTTCAAGTGTAATTAGAAAGTTCTCCTATAATTACCGTTCATTTTCCTGTTATCATATTCAACTTTTCCAGAGCTTCTCGAAGATAGGAAACATTTAAAGAGTATAACTCTTTCACTATATCTTCCAGGTTTCTAATCTTTTTCTCATATATATTCATAAGTGTAAGCAACGCAGTAGAGTCTTTTGTTGATTCAAATCTCCTTCTTATCCAGTGCTCATACGACTTCAAGGAAATATCCAAATTATCTATAACTATTTTCCCAACCTTTGATCCATATTGGATCCTATCTCCTCGTGGAGAAACCTCAAGAAACAGCTCTTTCCCCTTCTTAAGCATAGTTGAAACAAGAAAATGCTTATGAACGCGACTTAATCCTTTCAGATTTACAAACCTTTTTGGCATGGATTGTATCTTTGGCTTCACGCCATGATGTTGAGTCTGAAATTCTGAAATACCATCCAATATATCCTTTTTTATGCCCCCAGATAAAACAATTAATTCTAATCCAGAGCCAAGGTCTGATAACTCTCTTGGAAAGTTGCCATTTATTATCCTTAGGATATTCGGAATCCTCTCCTGATCTCCAGAAAGTCCCATAATTATTAAAGAAGAAAATTCTCCATCAAGATGATAATAGCCATCAAACCATGGTGGCAGAGTATTTAAAACTAAATTCAAAAGTCCTTGCAATTCCCTTCGAATCATCCCTTTCTCTCTGGTTGGTTCGTGCCTCCATCCTATGTTAAAACTAATTTGAATGGCAAAAGTTTTGAAAGGTTTTGGGTCGAATATAAGCTTCATTGATTCACCTCCAAAAGATCTTTTATAGCTTCAAATGTTTCTTTATCAAGTTTTTCTTTCATGTATTTTACATCTTTAAAGGGCCTTTTCATTATTATCTCCTCTGCCCTTGATCTTCCTATTCCTTCAATCGACAAAAGCTCTTTAAAGCTTGCTTCGTTTATATCAAATGGAGCCCTCACAGCTGTAAGTGACCTTCTACCATGAGCAACAATTATCATATCAGACTTTTCATTTGCTTTAGAATAAGTTCCTATCAATACAGGATAAGTACCAAGAGGCCTCATAAAGGTTATGTTACCTTTCTTTTTTTCAGGAATGGCCCCCTTTATAACAGCCCCTTTTGGAAAAACCCTTTTTATCATAGGCTCATCTATATCTTTTCTTATTTTTTCTTTCCAGTAATTAAAAAGCTTTTTATTAAGTTTGAATTTATGAGTTTGATAGTATCTGTAAAGAGGTGTATCTGGATAAACCATAACCTGCCTTATGTTTATTCTGCGAAGAAGCAGTCCATCATCCAGCACTTCTTTCAAAAATGCATAGTTCTTCTCGTAAGTATCTTCTGTTTCACCAATAAGACCATAAAGCAGATTTATACCTGGAAGGAGTTTAGGAATACCATTAACTCTGAGACTTCCTATTTCGTTAACTATCTTTATTGCTTTTCTGACTTCTTTTGGACCTGAACCTATGTTGTTTTTCTTTAGCACATTTTCATCAAAAGATTCAGCACCAAACGCCAGGACATCACCAGGCGTATTGTATTCAGTGATTATTTCTATTACTTTTCTTGCTTCTTTTTCGTACTTTACTATATATGATGGATTTGCATTGTCAGTATGTAGAACTTCAAGATCAGGGCAGACATTCCTTATTCCGCTATATAAATCAAGAATTGCTCCAGGAGAGGGAAAACCATTGTTTTTATCAGACATGTATGCAATAATGTTTGCACTTCTTCCAAGTCTGTACGCTCTGCACCCATTTTTACAAAGGATCTCTACTTCCTTTACTATTCCTTCCACATCTCTCGAACGGAGTCTTCCATGAAGAATAGGTTCTGTACAAAAAGAGCAAAAACTCTTTCTTTCACAACCTCTTGATACTTCTATTTCACATATAACATCCGGAAAATCTGGATGAGCTTTTAAAATTTCTGCGCCAGCTATCGAAAGATCATTAATCATTTTATAGGTATCTTTTTCACTTAAAGAGGCATAAGGAAAATTGTAAAAGAACGCCCAGATATCACCAGGAATAACCGTAGCTCCTTCAAATTCTGAGGTTATAGCCTTGCTTCCACCCTTTATTGTATAAGCCTTTGCTATGGGACCTCCTATAAAGATCTTAGAGTGAAGATTTTCTTTAATGATTCTTCTCACCTCTGATAGAAAAACAGGTGTACCAGATAAATAATGACCAGGAACCGTTGTCCCTCCATATATAATAATGTAATCAGTATTGAATTTCCATTCATTTCCTTTTCTTATGCTATCTATGGTCTTATATATAACATCAAAGCCCTTCATCAAAAGGGCTCCATAGATATATCTTATATAAGGAGAAATATATGGCGGCACACCAAGTGCTGCTGGCTCATCAATGTATCCATCTATCAAAATCGCTTTCATAAACTATTGACCTAAAAGCTCATCCATGAACTCTTTATCTTTTGAAAATATGAAAAATTTTCCAAATTTCCTGAATTTTCCCTTTCTCATCGGGGCTATATTTATGTCTATTATTCTATTTCTATAAACAC
>JAGHBG010000185.1 GCA_021161105.1 Thermotogaceae bacterium
ATCAAATAGTACACAACAAATATTGTAAAAATTTAAAAGTCATGCATTCTCTGAATAATCAAGGACAATGAGGCACTATCTCATACTCGGATCCTCGAGAAACACTCAAAGATAGAAAAAGGCAATTCGAAACGTCGTAAATGTTGAAATAGGTTACCAGAACGAAGGTTATTCACCTACAGAAGAAGCGGAATTCCTACAAATAACATCTATGAAAATGCCTTACATGGATAACAATACTTTTTACAGTTAATGAAAACGATCTTTCACATTTCGAGTTTATTAATAAATAACTCAGAAGATTTTCCCATTTTTTGCAGCGTTTCACTTGCTCCAAGAAAGCTTTTTATATCTGTTGAGTTCCCGTTTGTACCATAAAACACCCTTGATAATTGAAATGATTAAATAATGGAAATTGATCCTTCTTCACTCAAAATATAGATTCCTTCCATTTACTTACTTGATCAACCTTTGAAATACACTACCAGCACAAATATTTAGTATTGACCTGAGGCGAGGTCAAGTAGATAACTTTTCTGACTCAAATGAAGGTCAAAATATGATGTAATATAACCTAAAGTAAGGTCATTGTGACGGATAGGGATTTTCTGCTTGAAGTGCTTCTCAGATGGAACATCTGGAAAGGAAGGAAAATTCCGAATTTTCTTGCAAGGAGAAGCATTTAAGGAGGTTTTGGACTATATTGGTCAGAAAAGGGCTTTAATAATAACAGGACGAGAAGAGCAGGCAAAACAACTGATGAAATATTAAACATCTATACAAAAAAGATGAACCCTCGACGAAAAGTATTTCATATTATCAAAAGACTTATCAACTCTTATTTTCTCTCCCTTTCTTCAATCAATTTTTTTCCTGCTATTTGAGACAGTCTCTTCAAATCAGATTCGGTGAGATATTTATCAGGATTTTCAAGGAAGCGCTTAACTGGCAGTACTCTGAAAAGAAGCTTGTCTTTTACTCTGCACCTGTGAACCCATGTGAGTATAGGGTTTACACTAATCACACCTCTTACAGGGTGGTAAGTGATGTTCAGGATAACTCCCTCATCTGTGCCAGGTGATGTCATGTTTGAAATAAAGTTTCCAAGGGAATAAGCTATGAGCTTTGTTTTTTGGCCGTATTTTACAAGTTCGATACGCTGAAGAACATGCGGGTGGCTTGCTATAACCATATCCGCACCGTAATCCAGTGCAAGGTGCGCAAGCTCTATCTGTTTTTTTGTTGGAGTCGTCTGGTATTCATTTCCATAGTGAAAGTAGACGATCACTATGTCAGACTCTTTCTTCATCTCATTGATCATTGAAATAATCGCGGGTTCTGAAATATACATGAACATGTATCTGTGATCTTTATCCACTGAGAGGCCGTTTGTCGCGTATGTAAATGATGCAAATGATATTTTGAGACCTTTCACTTCAATTACTCTGTATGGTTTTTCAACTGGAGTGAGCCTTGCACCAACGCAGGTGAGGTTCTGGCCGGCTATCTTTGTGATGGTTCGTTTAAGTCCACTTACACCTCTGTCGAGCATATGGTTGTTTGCAATATTAATCACATCGAAGCCAGCGTATTTCAGAGCATCAAGAGCTTCATCTGGTGTGGAGAATCTGGGATAACCAGTATATGGCTTTCCACCAAGGGTTGTCTCAAGATTGCAGGAGGCTACATCACTTTTTTCGATGTATGGTTTAACGTATTCGAAAAAGCTTTTGAAAGCGTATTTGCCATTCGAATATGCCGCATCTAAAATCGCTTTGTGAAACATAACATCCCCGACGAACGAGAAAGTTACCTTTATGGAGAAAGACTGCGATTGCAAGAGAAAAAGTAGAAAAAAGTTCAAAAATAAAATTACGAGTTTGCAAAATTTTATCATGTTGTAAAGACCCCCTGAGAATAAATTATAAATTTAATTCTCAAAATAAATCATACTACCTTCACTGTGTGTTAACAAATTTTCACCCTGTAACTTTTTTGAGAACTCTCAGAACAAGTCAAAGAAAGGCCTTAAAAATAAAAGACAATTTGAAAGCAAAAAATATCAGAAAAAGGCTCACACAAGAATTTGAGGATGAATATTTAAAAAGACCAGCATCCGCGAATAATTGGCAAAGGATAAGAACGGCAAACATACTGAAAAAGGGATGGACGACAGAAAAGAGAGGTCTTGATATAAAAGGAAACATCTTGTGATGGACACAAAACCTTTTTACAGCAATTTTCTGACAGAACCTAATCTCAGAAATATGCCTCATAGAAAACTTTTAAAAATTTTCGGTTTTAATGAGTTTTTTCGCTGTTTTTTGAAATTATCCCTCTCTCTTTGCCAAAATATTCAACAAAAGTTCTCCGTATACCTCCAACATTTCCCGTATTATTCTCGTGGATCAAAATAACTAACATGGTGAACCTTATACGCATCCCTGACAACTTCAGGAATTTTCTTCACAAGTTCTCGCTTCTTTTCAGCATCAATATTACATACAGCCATATAACAAAAAAGCGGGGGCTTAACGCTCCCGCTCTTATAAATCCCCGGGCACTACCTGCTCTCGCACGGGGCTACCCCCGTACTACCATCGGCTCGGTGCGGCTTAACTGCCGGGTTCGGAATGGAGCCGGGTGTTTCCCGCACCGATATCCGCACCCGAGGAAACTTGCAGTAACGCCAATGGGCGCCACTGGAAACTGCATGAGGGATTTCGGAGGTGAAGGCCTCGGCCGATTAGTACCGGTTGGCTCAATCCCTTACGGGACTTACACCAC
>JAGHBG010000207.1 GCA_021161105.1 Thermotogaceae bacterium
ACAAGAGCAGTGTTTATCACAAAATCACTGTTAACTATTGCTTCATCAACATCCAAAGTTTTTTCAAATGTTATGTTAGCATCAAAAAATTCGGTTATCTTTTTTGCTAAAACCTCAACATTTTCCAGTCTTTTTCTATCAATATCCATAAGCACAACATGACTTCCATCAAAAACTCCAGCTTTTATTAAGTCTGGTACAACCCGTAAAGAAAAAACTGCACTACCTGCTCCAATTATCCCTATCCTCAAACCTGGCATGATTTCACCCCCTGAACTTTTTCAATATCAGCAACGTTCCAAGAGTGATTAATGTAGTTCCCAGGTTTCCAGATGTCTTGCATACAACCTCCAAATGTGCTGTCTTCAGCACAAAAGTTTACACAAAGATTGAAGTTTACAACAAGAATTTTTGCGAAGGAGGTTCAAAGTATCGCAATAAAATTTAAAGCTTGCGTCAGTATCTTTTTGGTTTTAGCACATCCAGCATTCTGGAAAAGTCTTCCGTCTTTTCCGAGGAGATTCTCGACAATGTCATTCTGAATAAAATCTCAACCATTACAAGCTCGCCTATGTTTCCTCTCATGAAATAATAAACGTTCTTCTTGAAGGGTTGCTTGGTATAAAGAACCACATCTCCAAATTCTGACAGTGGGGAGTTGATTCCAGAGGTTATAACTATTGTCTTTGCGCCAACTTCTTTTGCCACGCTTGTTGATTTGACTGTGTCTCTTATATTACCAGTGTGACTTATTGCGATAACCACATCCTTTGGGGTTAGATTGACACCAACTATAACCTGAAGATGCGGATCATTATAGTAAAAAGATGGTATATTAAGCATTGAGAATTTTACACTTCCGTAATGTGCAGTAACTCCGGATAAACCCACACCAAAGAAAACAAGCTTATTGGCATTTACTATGAAATCCACTGCTTTGCAGAGTTCTTCTTTTTTGACAAGGCTTTTTATCGACTTGACCATGTAATCAAGTTCTGCCACCAGCTCATTTAATGGATCTTCTTCTGCAGAAGTTATTTCCATCTGGCTGACTTCTTTTGCCAGCTCTATCTTGAATTTCTGAAAACCTTCGTAGCCAAGCTTTTTAACGAGTCTATGAACAGTTGCTTCTCCAACGTCAACTATCTTGGCAAATTCCGAGATCGAATAATGTATAACATCCTCAGGCCTTTCAAGGATGTAATCCGCTATTTTTTTCTCCGTCTTTGTAAGTTTGTCGTAAATTCCCTCAATTCTTTCTATCATGCCTCTCCCTCGATTCGTAAAATTCTAATATATAATCATAAGTTCTTCTTTTTCTCCTTGCATCATTCAATTTCCATCCTATTTCTCTTATTTTTTCCTTTGAGCTTTCTCCCAGCTTCAATTTGTTCAGCTCTATCGAAAGCATGAGTTCCAGTATTTCCCTTTCTATTGAGTAAATTCTGTGCATGACTCTGTGATATTCCAACCCCTTTAAGGAATTTATTTTACTTGATAATCGCTCTTTTTCTTTCTTTAATAATTTGATCCTGTTTTTCATTTCTTTCAGCACTTTTCTGTCCGGCAATGCTTCTTCAATCTTTACAGGGAATTCAATACCTTCAAGTATTTTCACTTTACTGGCCTTATCATTGTTTATGATGTTACTTAGATCTAAATCCGATTCCTTTATTTTCTTTCTATCAATAACTATCAATTTTTCACCTTCCCGCAACACCCAGCTTCCTTTGTAAAAAAACATATGTATGTTTTTTTCATATTTTCCATAGGATTCAAAAAGAACAAAAGGTTTTCTGAACAGTTCCGCCCATTTTCTCCAGTTTTTTACTTCCGGCATGAAAGCTACTTCTATTTCCATTTCTCTTTCTGCTCTTGCTCCGGGAACATACATATACGGTCCTGCATCTCCAGTTCTTCCTTTCACTTTCTTTGTTATCCATTCGGTCGCTCTTGTCAGCGTCACCCACAGGCCTCTATCATCTGCTTTGTACTCTCTCAGACCTTTTGCAAGAATGGATATTTCTTTACCAGTGACATAATTCTGGAAAGGAAATTCATTTACAACTCTGCATTCCCTCGCCGCAAGCAGAATATCTGATAAATTTTCAGGAAGATTTTGATCAAATAAATCTTTATCTTCAACCTCTCTTTCCACCACATCAAAGGGCATCATGGTTTTTATCTTTTTTTCTGAAATGGCAGCTCCAAATCTTAATTTGTAGTCTTTACCTGTTGGCTTAAGCTTTATTTTCCACCTGATAAGGGGTGAACCGTCCAGAAAGACTTTTTCCAGGGTTTTTACAGAAACACCATTACCTTCTATCTGTCTTTCAAGGACAATTTTCATAGAGTGTGGGGTGCAGTAAACTTCGTTAACTCTGGAATTTACGGAAAACTCCATATCTTCTGTCCATGAAGAATACGCATCACCAGAATCTTTCTCAAGAAGATATCTGCCTATTTCTTTTCCATTTAAAAAGAATGCGTTGCCTGATATCCTGAATGTGTAGTAATCGTTTTTAAAGCTGGTTTTGTCGCATCTTTCCCATGGAATGCTTTTACCAACCTGCCATATTCCAGTGCCTCTGGAAGTAACTTTTGCGGTTTCATTTTCAAAAGCTCTCCAGAAATCATATTCATAGGAAGAGCCAACAAAAACATATTTTCCTTTCAGGTTAAAGTTTCCAAGAATTTTTCTGAACCTTTCTAAACTTCTGCTATAAAGATCAAAATATATCTTTTCCATCTCCTCGTGAACCTGGTCAATGCCAACGCCACATATATTGTCATGAATCAAAGTTTTTAGATAATCTTTCCAGTCTTTTTCCTGGTCCTCTCCGAATATTGATAGAGTTTGAAGGAGTCTTCCTACCTCTTCCATTTCAAGCTTCAAATAAGTTCTTGTAGAAAGTGTTCCTGGAAAGACGCAGGCGTATTTTCCAGAGATCATTTCACCTTCTAAAACTTGCAGGTCTTTTTGCTTTTCAAGTTCTTTCATTAACTCCCATGGAGAGATTGATATACCATCTATGAATTTTCTGGGGTCTTCAGGATGTACATCAAGGTCGTATCCATCAAAGAGTATAGGAAAAGGATAGTACGCTTTGTTTTTCTCAACCTCGTGTTTGAATCTATCAAAAGCAATTTCTCTGGTATTTTCAAGGTTGTAAAGGTTTCGGTATCCGGAAATCATGAAAATTAGTTTTACCTCAGAGCCATCCGGAGCTTTCCAGATGTAAAAGGCTTTTTCTTTTCCGTCTTCTTTTGGATTTACACCACGCCATACAAAAGCACAGCCTACACCAAATTTTCTTAAAAGCTGTGGAAGCTGAGAAATCTGTCCGAAGTTATCTACAAACCATCCGCAAAATTTTTTTGCTCTGAACTTTTCCATATCTTTCTTTCCTATGGAGAAATTTTTCCATATAGCGTAATCTGGTGATATCCTCCAGTCTATCTGGCAGTATACCGGGCCTATTATTAACCTTCCCTCTTCTATAAATTTTCTGAGTTTTTCTTCATATTGTGGAGCAGTTTCAAGAAGGTCTTCCACTATTAAAGTCTGGCCATCGAGTATGAAGACAAAGTCTTTATTCTGCTCAAGAATTTCGAACAACTTTTCAAATAACTCAACGAGCCATTCATTGGTATAGTCACTTGTCAGAAACCATTCTCTATCCCAGTGGGTATGACACAAAACAAAAGCTTTCATATATCCAGTCTCCTTTCAGTTTTTGGATCAAATAGATGTATTCTTTCTTTGTCTATGTACAGCTTGATTTTCTCACCTTCTTTAAATTCATGATCACCAGGAATTTTAGCAACTATTCTTGATCCTCCGTCAAGATTGGCGTGGACTATGGTATCTGACATCAATTTTTCTATGAAGTAAACTTCAACCTCTATTTCCATGGTGTTTTCCTCTTTTTCCAGATATATATGCTCTGGTCTTATTCCAAGTACAAGCTTGTCCACATTTGGATCTTTCTTTATCGGGACTTTAAGCCCTTCTCCTTCCACAAAGAGATTTGCTCCTTCTGAGACCGTTTTAACTTTGTAGAAATTCATTTGTGGTGAACCTATGAACCCTGCAACGAATATATTGGCGGGCTTGTGATATATTTCTGAGGCTTTTCCAACTTGCTGTATCCTTCCACTTAACATTACAGCTATTCTGTCTCCCATGGTCATGGCTTCCACCTGATCGTGGGTCATGTATATTGTGGTGACTCCCAGCCTCTCCTGAAGTTTTTTTATCTCTGACCTCATCTTAACCCTCAGGAGTGCATCAAGGTTTGAAAGAGGCTCATCCATTAGAAGAACGGCCGGTTCAAGGACAATAGCCCGTGCAACTGCTACTCTTTGTCTCTGACCACCAGAGAGCTGAGCAGGATATCTGTCGAGAAGTTCCGATATGTTTAAAAGCTCAGCAGCCCACAAAACTTTTTTTTCAATCTCTTCTTTTGAAAAACCTTTTATTTTCATGGGGTATCCTATGTTATCTCTTACTTTCATATGGGGCCAGACTGCATAACTTTGAAAGACCATTGATATATTTCTATCCTTTGGCGGAAGGTTCGTTATTTCTTTATCATCAAAGAATATTCTGCCTTCCGTTACTTTTTCAAGTCCCGATACGCTCCTTAAAAGAGTGGTCTTGCCACAACCCGAAGGCCCCAGAAGAACCACAAACTCTCCATCCCCAATTTCAAGATCGATGCCATTTAAAGCCTTTACCTTGCCAAAATATTTTTTTAAGTTCTCAATTTTTACCTTTGCCATATTTTCACCTCACTTAAGTGATATTCCCCACATGGTAATGAGGTATTTTCTTGTGAAGAATATAAATACCATAGCTGGAATAGCCATTATTGTGCCAGCTGCAAATTTGAAGTAATCTGGCGAAGTCATAGCTGTATTCAGAATATGAGCCGGAAGAGTTCTGTTTGTCAGGGTTAGTATCGATGCCACAAAAACCTCATTCCATGACATTATAAAGGAAAATATCGCACTTGCTGCGAGCCCTGGAAGTGCCAAGGGAAGAGTTATTCTCATGAAGGATTGAAATCTACTGAGTCCAAAAACCATCCCGGCTTCTTCATATTCAACGGAAACTCCTGAGAAAATGCTGGAAGTTATGAGAACAACAAAGGGAAGAATCATTGCAGTATGGGCAAGGGCTACACCTATTACGGTATCGGCAATACCTATTTCCATATATATAACTATCAGGGGAACCGCGATAACTATTAATGGGATAGACCTTGTCATGAGTATTCCTATTCTTATTGCATTTTTGCCCGGAAAGAAGTATCTTGTCATGGCGTAGCCTGCAGGAAGTCCTATGAGAAAAGAAAGTCCTATAGCCACAAGCGCAACCTCTATACTAATAAGAGTTGCCTTCCATCCGCCCAGAACAAACAAAAGCTTATATATATGTTCAAAGGTCAGATGAGATGGAAATATCTTGTTTGGATTGTAATATTCGCTGGATGGAGTGAGCGAGGCTATAACAATCATGATAACTGGCGTTAGAAACCACACAGCCACCATCACAACAACAAACCAGAAAAGAATTTTTTTAATCATGACTCTCTGCCTCCTTCAAGATGCTTTGCCTGGAAGGAGAAGTTGTAAATTATGCTCACTATAAGAGTCACAATAGCTATAATCACACCATAGGCGCTTGCCATTTTTGGGTTGTTGAGCTGTATATACTGGTAATATGTTTCTCCTGCCAAGACAGGTATATCCCTTCCGGCAAGCATCCACACAACTCCAAATATCTGGAATGCAAAGAGAGTTCTCATCAAAAGGGCTGACATTATAGAAGGTTTCAAGAGCGGCAGGATGATCTTAAACAATTTTTGTGCCCTTGTGAATCCGAATATATCTGCGGCTTCAAGATACTCTTTGTTTATCGATTGTAATCCTGCCAGTATTATGACGAAAACCAGGGGGGTTGCTCTCCATATCTCAGTGAGGACAATTACCCAGAATTCCCTTGTTTGATACATGAATCCAAAAAAGTAAATTGGATGTTCGATCCACCCAAGATTTAAAAGTACTTTGTTTAAATACCCCATTGGTGCAAATATGGTATAGCTCATGAGCCCGGCTGTAACATCACTCAAGGCAAGTGGGATAGAGATTATGTAAAGAAGGAAAGAATAACCCTTGAATTTTGAATTAACTAAGAGCGCAAGCGCTATCGCAAGAACGAGCTGTATCGGTATTATGAC
>JAGHBG010000209.1 GCA_021161105.1 Thermotogaceae bacterium
ATATTCCAGAAGTACTGAAACCTTCCTTATGATTATGTATCTCTTGCCGAAAACACGCTTATAGAGGTAGCTTCTGCAGGTATGGAACCAATAGAAGCATACTTGGAGGGAAAGATGCGCTATCAAAATCCGTCCGCAATGATATGCAGTGAGCTCATTGCAAGAATATTTGAAGATGTGGGCTTGAAGATAGAAAGAAATGCAGAATTCGTAACGCCGGATGATTTGGCGGAAAAGTTAATGAAAATAGCATAAATAAAAAGGGCAGCCGATTTTGGCCACCCCTGGCAGCGGTGTTAGCAGACCGAAGTACCGTATTTTTCCTGGTAGCCCCACGGGGAATCGAACCCCGACCTCCGGACTGAGAATCCGGTGGACTAGCCGTTATCCTATGGGGCCAGAGCATTATGTATTATATCATTTTTGAAAAAGTCGTCAACGATTTTACTTGTAGATACCAGCTATACGGGGAGATATTGACCAGTATGGAGATATGGAAGGAGGAAAAAAGGCAGGAATATATAAGAGGAAGGGAAAAAGCCCAGCTTTTGCAAGACATATGGTTAAGATGAAATACAACGAGCTCAGAAACATCACAAAGACAGCCGAATATTTTGGCATAACAAGAGCTACAGTCAGGAGAGCCATATATGGTCCGGAAAATGATATGTCAAGAAAACCGAAAAACAGTCCAAATAAGACTCCGGAGTATTTAGAAAATCTCATTGTTTTCTGTGCGAAGGAAACGGGATTCAAGTATGTGAGGCTGAAGCATTACATTCTGGAGAAGTATGGGATAGAAATATCAGAAAATACGATCAAAAAAAGTATTGAAGAGGAATGGGATAGTGCGGGGGAAGAAGAGTCGGAAAAAGACAGGCAGGCATTTATATGATTATGAGAAGCTGCTTCCATTCAGCCACATGCAGATGGATACGAAGTATATATTGGATAAGAAGAGTCTGCCTGCTTCCGCATACAATCACGTGAGGATAAGAGGTCTGCCTCTTTATGAGTGGAACATCATAGACGCAAAGACAAGAATAAAATTCACGGGAGACTTATCCAAAAATTGTGTAAAAACAGATTATTGTATCTCTTTAAGATAATGCCTCATAGGAAGCTGGTTCATTCCAGATTCTCCTTCAACCATTTTTCGTATGGGCTGTGAACCATTTCCACTGGAATGGAAAATATGGCCGGGACTTCATACGGGTGAAGTTTTGCAATTGTTTCAATTACTTTTTCAACATGTTTTTCACCAGTTTTGAAAATACATGCCCACTCTTCATCTTCGGTTATTTCTCCTTGCCACCAATAACCTGAGCTTATTTTGAATGTGTTGTAGCATGCAATAAGTTTTTCTCCTAAAAGCTTTTCTCCGATTTCAACAGCACTCTCTTTGCTTGGAAAGGTGGAATATACGATGCGCATTATGCAATCTCCCTTGTATTTTTTAAAATAAATTTTGAATTTATCTTTCATATTTAGTATCATAAATTCAAACACAAATTTTACAAAGGGGGAGTTTAAATGGATCTTTCAACGGTTCTTTCTGGAGTAGAGCTTTCTAACCCGGTTATGCCAGCATCGGGGCCTCTTGTAGGGGACGATGAGAAAATACTTTACATTGAAAGGTTAGGAGTTGGCGCGATAGTTACAAAAACTATCTCCACAGTTGCAGCGCAAGTTCCAAGACCATGTATAGGTGCGGGAACAAATTATGCAATGAACGCAGAGCTCTGGAGTGAACTTCCACCGGAAAAGTGGATAAATGAGATACTTCCACGACTCAAAAAAGAGCTTAAAGTGCCACTATTTGTAAGTGTTGGATATACAAAAGAAGATATGGAAGAGCTTGTGCCAAAGCTTGACGAATTTGCCGATGCTTTTGAAGTTTCAACTCATTACGTTGGGAAGAATCTCAATGTTATTGGTGAGATAGTTGCAACTATCAGAAAGCACACAAAAAAGCCCATTTACATGAAGCTTTCTCCTCACATTCCAGATCCAGTTGGATTTGCTAAAGTGGCAAAGGAAAATGGGGCAAACGGAATAGTTGCTGTGAACTCACTGGGACCAACAATGAAGATCGACCCTGCAAAAAGGCAGATAGTCTTTGGTGGAAAGGATAAATTCGTATGGGTATCAGGACCTTATCTTAAGCCTCTTGCACTTGCAAGGGTATATCAGGTTGCCCGTGAAGTTGATGGAATAGAGGTAATCGGTGTTGGTGGAATAAAGACAGCCGATGATGTCGTTGAGTTCCTTCTTGCCGGGGCAAAAGCGATTCAGCTTTTATCTTCGGCTCTCATCATGGGAAAGGATATATACAAAAGGATAGTTGAAGGGCTGCCTGCAGCTTTGAACAAGTATGGGTTCTCTTCTGTAAGAGAAGTCATAGAAACCGATCTTTCTTTCAATCTAAAGTACGAGCCGGATCATCCAAAAATTGACCTTGACAAATGTACTTTCTGTAAAGTCTGTGAAATGGTCTGTCCATACTGGGCCATCTGGGTCTATCCTGATGAAAAGAAAGTCGTTGTTGATGAGGACAAATGCTTTGGATGTGGACTTTGCCAGACAAGATGTCCAGTTAATGCCATCAGCGGAGTTATGCCAATGGAGGGGAAGTGGAGATGAGATACAAATTAAGATGTATAACCTGCGGTACTGTTTACGATCCTGATGAAGTTGAGTACACCTGTCCGAAATGTGGAGATAGACTGGGTACTCTGGAGGTTGTCTATGACTATGATGAAATAAAAGTAAGCAGAGAGGAGTTCTCAAAGGATGCTGATATGTTCCAGTTTGAAAAGCTCCTTCCCCTTGAAAAGAATTACTACAAAGTCCCTCTAAAAGTTGGTGGAACTCCCTTATATGAGTTTCCAAATAAGGCGGAGGAACTCGGAATAAACCGGTTTTTTGTCAAGTATGATGGTGTAAATCCGACGGCTTCTTACAAAGATAGAGCATCTGCAGTTGCAATTGCAAAAGCTGTAGAAAAGGGTTATAACACCATTTACGCAGCTTCAACTGGAAATGCTGCATCATCACTGGCTGGTCTTACAGCGCCTACGCACCTTAAAAGCGTTATATTCGTTCCGGCGAAAGCCCCAAGACCCAAAATAATGCAGATAAAAATTTTTGGTGCAAAGCTCGTTCCAATAGATGCTGATTATGATACGGTTTTTGATCTTTCCATGAAGGTTGGAGAGAAAATGGGATGGTATTGCAGAAACAGCGCTATAAATCCCTATCTTCTTGAAGGAAAGAAAACAGGGGGAATGGAGATAGCAGTTCAAATGAACTTTGATGTTCCGGATTATGTTCTCGCTGGAGTTGGTGATGGAACAGTTATAAGTGGTATATACAAGGGTCTTTACGATATGTACAGGGTGGGGCTTATAGAGAAAGTGCCTAAGATAATAGGAGTTCAGGCAGAAGGGGCTGCTGCTGTAAAAGCTGCCTTTGATGCAGGAGAGCCCTTTAAACCTCATGACTCAAAAGCAAACACTCTTGCAGATTCGATAGCAGTTGGAAAACCAAGGGATGTTATAAAGGCTTGTAAATACGTAAAAGCGAGTGGAGGATACTATGTTGCTGTATCAGATAAAGAAATTTTAGAAGCGGGTGTTGAGCTTGCTTCGGATATGGGGCTCTTCTCAGAACCTGCAGG
>JAGHBG010000237.1 GCA_021161105.1 Thermotogaceae bacterium
AGAAGAAACGAAAAATGCAGAGAAGACCATACCAAAAGCTGTTCTACTTTCCATAGTGATTACCACAGTTCTATATGTTCTTGTCGCGATATCGGCAGTTAGTATTGTCCCCTGGCAGCAACTTGCAAACTCAAAAGCACCACTTGGTCTAGTTGCAGGCATTGTCTTTGGGGAGAAGAGCTTTTTGATCCTTTCAACAGTTGCATTGTTCTCAACATTCAACACAATTCTCGCAGTATTGCTCAGCGCATCTCGATTGGTCTATGGCTTAGCAGAGTTTAATGCACTACCAAGAATCTTTCTATCAGTTTTAAGAAAACGAAAAACACCGTGGGTCTCTATAATAACTGTTGTACTCGCATCTATGGCTTTCACATTAATAGGCGATTTATCTAAGGTTGCAAATCTGACAAACTTTTCAATTTTCGTAACATTCATATCTGTTAATGCAGCAGTTATTTACTTAAGATACAAAAAACCGACAAACAAAGGGTTCAAAGTCCCACTTAACATTGGTAGGTTTCCATTAATACCGTTCTTCGGAATCCTTTCCTGCTTCCTGCTTATTGTAAATGTAGGCTTAGATGTGATTATATGGGGATCCGTTCTAATTCTAATTGGTCTCGCGATAAACGAATTAATGGAGATTAAAATCAATAAGAAGTTGAGAATTTAATGTGTTGATATTTTAAATTTCTCAACTAAGAATCTAATTTTTAGATGCGCCGGTAGTCTAGTGGTAGGACCCGAGCTTCCCAAGCAACCTTTCTTTCTAAGAAAGGTTGTATCGAAAAGAAATCGTAACCGGAGAAAGCTCGTGACCCGGGTTCGAAGCAACTTTTCGGAAAAGTTGCATCAAAAGGGAAAGTTGCGAAATTCCCGGTCGGCGCATATTTTTTAAACTTTAACAAATATCTTGAATCTTATGAAAAGATTCATAGACGAGAAATTTCAATCAAAAAACTATGTCCCATCTACATCTGAAGAGGTCGAGTATATAGTAGAGAGAACTAAAGAAATGATGGAAAATAACCTTAGACTAATCAATTGGGCACGTAATTTATACTCGTCTATGAGAAAAGCATCTCTACTAGAAAAAAGGAAAATAGAAAAAAATTCTGGCCTATCGCCTGAAGAAATTATGAAAAATTTAGTAGAAAATTATGAACCGCCAACATATGGATTTCCCGTATCAGTAATAAGTTTGAATGTTGAGGAACTTAAAGAAATTATGAGAAATTCGAGTCTTTAGATAAAAATAATGCTTTGAATCATGCATACCTTAGATCCTCTATTTTGTTTAGCCTATTTCAAAGAGAAGTTACAGATGATCAATATTCAGAGAAATATGGTGAATTGTTGAAATACCTGTGAGGTTTCTTTAAATATTTGGAATATAAACTTAACTTATGGAAAAAATCAGAACTTACATCCTTAAAAAAATAAAACCGAATTCTGAAGAAACAAAAAAATTACACGAGTTCATAAGAAATTTACTTTCTGTGGCAAAAATTGCTGCACCTAAATCTCATCCCATAATCGTTGGCTCCACTGGTAGAGATACGTGGCTATCAGGCGATCATGATATCGATCTGTTTCTTATGTATCCAAAATCCATGAGTAGAGAAGAGTTGGAAAAGAGAGGACTGGAGTCTGGAAAGAAAATCACAGAGATGCTAAAGGGTAAGTGGGAATTAAAGTATGCTGAACACCCGTACGTTCACGCTCATATTGGTCAATATGAAGTTGATATTGTTCCATGCTATAAGATAAAGAAAGGTGAAAAAATAAAATCTGCTGTTGATCGATCTCCACTACACACAGAGTATATTATTCAAAAACTTGATCCTGCCTTACGAGATGAAGTAAGATTGTTGAAACAGTTTACAAAGGGAATTGGAATATACGGAAGTGATGCAAAGGTTCAGGGCACAAGTGGTTATACATGCGAATTGTTGATATTGGCATTCGGAAGGTTTGAACGTGTACTGAAAAATGTAGCAAAGTTCAAGCCTGGCAAAATAATAGACATAGAGAGTTACTGGTCTCCATTAGAAAAATTTGAAAAGGAGTTGAAGAAGAAATTTCAAGGACAGCCATTGATACTGATTGATCCTGTTGATAAAAACAGAAATGTAACTGCTGCGCTATCTCCAGAAAACTTTGTTAAGTTTGTAATGAAAGCAAAGGAATTTTTAGATTCACCAGATATAAAATTCTTTTTCCCTGAGAATAAACTGCTGATAAAGCAGCAGTTGAATAATCTCAAGTCCAGAAAGACGAAATTCGTTGCACTGTCATTTAAGAAGCCAGATGTCATCGATGATGTTCTGTATCCACAAATTCAAAAAGCAGTCGAAAGATTATCAAAACTTTTAGAGCATCATGGATTTGATACGATGAGAAAGTACTTTTTCGTTAATGAAAAGAAAGTGCTTATTATTTTTGAGTTAGAGACATGGGTAAAACCCGTTTTTGAAAAAAGAATTGGACCGCCAATATTCGCGCTGAAAAACAGTAAGGATTTCTTGAAGAAATATTCAGATGCTCCTTTTGGACCTTATGTAGATGGTGATAGATGGGTTATTGAAAAAGAACGAGAAGGAAAAAGTGCAACTCATCTTCTTCTGGATTTCTTGAGAGATAAACCAAAGGTTCTGAAAGAAAGGGGAATTCCTAGCCATTTGGCAGACCCGCTGTCGAAATGTGATTTACTCGAGCACGAAGAATTCTGGGATCTTGTTGAGCAGGATAAAAATCTATCGTGCTTTATAAGAGAAAAGTATTTTGAAAGACTGATTATTTAGAGTGATAGAGAACTAAAATTCAAGATCATCGCCTACAATCTTCATACACATCCTTGCTCGAGTAACAATTTCAGAAGCCCTATTAATTTGTGAAAGTGTTGGTCTTAAAGGATCAGCAGGATCAGGCAATTCATATGGCGAATCAAAGAGATATTCCGGATAACGACTAACAGCGTTTTTAAGCACTTCCTGGGCCCACATGTACTTATCTCGATCAATATCACAATCTTCGAGGCTCATAATTAACTTTATCTATAGAATCTTTATAAACTCCTTTATCACTTCAACTCCATTTACCAAATTCTTTATCGAAATATATTCGTTTGCCTTGTGTGCTTGATAAGGAGAGCCAAAGCCCGTTGCTATTACATTTTTACCTTTGAACAAAGAAAGCCCAACAGCACCTTTAATTCTATCTATCCTCGGTTCAACACCAACCTTTTGCATAGATTTTTTCAGTTTGCCCATCAAATCTTTTTTCTTCAGAAGATATGGATCTTGAGAATCTAAAATTTCAATCTTGAAATTCTTTGTCACAGACTTGATGATACTTTTGACATCTCTCAATATTTTTCTTCCATCCTTTCCAGGAGGATATCTTATGTCTATATCAAATTCACAATAATCTGCTACCATATTTACCTTTTCTCCACCTTTTATTTTCCCTATGTTTACGGTTACCGAGCTAAATCCTTTTCCATTAAAACGTCTCTTGAGTTCTCTTATGATCTTTACAGATTGTTCTATTGCGTTCACACCGAGCCATGGAGCAGCTCCATGTGCCTCCTTCCCATAGACTTTAATTCGAAGATGAAGAAGCCCCTTCTGAGCTACAACAATACCGAAGTTTCCAGAGTCTACAATCACTACGTTCTTGGACTTCGGAATACCTTTTTTAATTAGGGCCCTCATTCCATATTTACTACCCGTTTCCTCGTCAGCAACAAACAATATTTCAATGTCTCTATTAGGAACAAAAGACTCTTCTATAAGCTCTCTTATGGCTTCGAGAATAACTGCAACGTTTCCCTTACAATCGCTTGCACCACGTCCGTAGATCCGTCCGTTTTTTACAACACCTTCAAAGGGGTCTACTGACCAACCCTTGCCAGCAGGTACTGTATCTAGATGGGCGATAAGACAAAGACCTGGTACTCGCTCTTCTCCTCGAAATATTCCTAAAACATTAGGTCTGTTTTTTGTAAATTCGTGTATCTTTGCATCAAGCCCTATATGTTTCATTCCGTCCACGACGATTTTTGCTACCTTACTTTCGTCACCAGGTGGATTCTCTGACCTCGCTTGAATTAGTCTTTGAAGAATATTAATAACACGATCCTTGTTAACCATGTAGTTTACTTATCTACACTTGTTTAAATTGGTTGCATGAAAATAAACCTTTAAAT
>JAGHBG010000071.1 GCA_021161105.1 Thermotogaceae bacterium
AATTCATTAGCGATAAGCTAATGAATTGGAGTGTGAAAATAAAATGCTTAATAAAAACAGTGAAATGATGCAGCGTGACCTGGAAGTCATATGGCATCCATGTACACAAATGAAGGATCATGAGACTTTGCCACTTATCCCCATTAAGTCCGGTAAAGGAGTTTATCTTTATGACTTTGAGGGTAATAGTTATATTGATGCGGTAAGTTCATGGTGGGTTAACCTTTTTGGACATGCAAATGAAAGTATCAATACCAAAATAAAAGCACAGCTTGACACGCTTGAGCATGTACTTTTGGCCGGATTTACACATGAGCCTGCTGTTGAACTGGCACATAAACTTGTAAATATCACACCAGATGAGTTAAAAAAAGTATTTTATGTTGACAATGGCTCATCTGCTGTAGAAGCAGCATTGAAAATGAGTTATCACTTTCATCTGAATCTTGGAGAGCGTAAACCTCTTTTTCTTTCTTTGACAAATTCTTATCATGGTGAAACGATAGGGGCACTTTCTGTGGGAGATGTTGCACTCTATAAAGAGACATATGAACCATTGCTTATTGCCAATATGCAAGTGCCTGTCCCAAAAGATCAGAGTAAAGAAGCTGCAAATAAAGCATTGATAGTTTTGGAAAAAGTGTTAAAAGAGAGATCTGATGAAATTGCAGCATTTATACTTGAACCTCTTATACAGGGGGCAGGGGGAATGCATATGTATCACCCTGCATATCTTGTCGGGGCAAGAGTATTGACAAAGAGATATAATGTTCATCTTATTGCTGATGAAATTATGACAGGTTTTGGACGTACAGGAAAAATGTTTGCTTGTGAACATGCCGATATCTTCCCGGACTTTATGACGCTTTCCAAGGGGCTAACCGGGGGTTACCTTCCTCTCTCTGTGGTGATGACAACAGATGAAGTTTACAATGCATTTTATTGTGACTATAGTGAATATAAAGCTTTTTTACATTCACACAGCTATACAGGAAATCCTTTAGCATGTTCAGCTGCTCTGGCAACACTGGAAATATTTGAACAAAATGATATTTTGGGCGATAATGAGAAAAAAAGTGTTTACATAAAAGAAAAGCTTGAAAAATTCTTGGATCTCTCCAATGTAAAAGAGGTGAGACAGCAAGGAATGGTAACTGCTGTTGAACTTGAAGGTTATGATGTCTCTGAACGCATAGGTTTACGTATTTATGAATATGCATTAAGTAAGGGTGTTTTGCTTAGACCTCTTGGACATGTTATATATTTCATGCCTCCCTATACTATAACGTATGAAGAGATAGATAAGATGATAGAAGTTGCTTATGAGGGAATCTTAAAATTAGAAATTAGAAATTAGTAACCATAGGAAGATATATGTTTGCTTCCTATTTTTTCAAAAAAGAAAAAAGACCACCGTTCTCTTTTCTTATTCTTTCATAATGATCTATGGCTCTTTTTATACCCAAGTCCATTGCTTCCGCATATAGAAGTTCTGCTTTTTTCTTATCTTTGTCTATTCCTATACCATATTCATAAAATTGAGCAAGATCACAAATGGCTTCAGGGTAATCATCGTTCGTAGCCAAACGATTAATGATTGTAAAAGATTCCGGCAGGTTTTTTTGAAGTACTTCACCCTTGTAAAGTGTTCTTGCCAGTCTGAAGTGTGCATATTTTGATTCAGTAGCAGCAGTTATGAGGAGTAGTTGGGCTGCTTCTGCTTTATCTTTAAGAGAAAGAGAGTCAATTTTCTTAATCATCGCTTCGATCTCTTCTTCGCTATACCCCTCATTGGAGATTTTAATCAACCATGCATCTACAGATGGAAAGCTCTCCATTGTTTCTTCTGCAGGAGGATACTGTACATGCATATTTTTAAATTTTTGATCTATATATGGAATAGCTTTATATTTTGTACTTTCTTTTTCTGAGGTATCTTTTTTCTCTTGTGGGTTTAATTCTTCTAATTCTTCTTTTATCTCTTTCCCAAAAGTTTCAATATTTTCCTCTTTTTGAATTTTTTCCTTATTGTATAGTTCTTCCAAAGGCTCTTCCATTGTTTCTTCTACAGCATCTTCAGTAGGTGTTTCTGTGCTCTCTTTTTGAGTATACTTTTCAGTAAAGATCTCTTCTTCAATATTTTCTCCTGCATCAAAGAAAGTATCTTTTGCTATATCTTCATTATGTAAATTGATTTCTTCAGACTCCTTCCAAAATGTCTCTGATGGAGAGTGGCTTATATCTATATCTATATTATTGGATAGGATGTCATCTTTGTCTATGTTCAGCAGAGAATCAAAATCAATATTTTTTTGTATATTTTCAGTTTCTTCTTCTTTGGTCTCATTACTAAATGCAAGCATGTCTTCAAAATCCATAGTTTTGGTTTCTTCATCTTTTTCAGATCCTGCAAAAAGATTAAAGTCATCAATAGTATTGTTATCCTGTAGGGTTCTTTTTGTTTTTTCTTTTTGAAAAGTTCTTTGAAGTATTTCGCTTGTAGGTGTTTCTATGTAAGTAATAATGAGTCCTTGTGCCTGAATATAATTTTCAGCTTTAAGTGCATGAATGATCTCTTGTATTTTTTCATCAGT
>JAGHBG010000256.1 GCA_021161105.1 Thermotogaceae bacterium
ATCTATATATTTATGCACACCGGAGAAGTAATTTATATTACTTAATGTTAAAAGTCAAGGACTAAATTGTTACAAAAAACTTACGAGGTGGTGGACCGTGTTAATAAAGAATATATTGGTGATTGAAAATGCTTTTTCACAGCCAAAAAAGGCTGATATTCTCATAGAAAATGGAA
This sequence comes from Thermotogaceae bacterium, assembly GCA_021161105.1. Lineage (GTDB taxonomy): Bacteria > Thermotogota > Thermotogae > Thermotogales > Thermotogaceae > JAGHBG01. Next base: position 177 of record JAGHBG010000256.1, read on the forward strand.
TAATTAAAAAGGTAGGAAACATAGAAGGTGTTGGAATTGATCTTTCTGGTAAGGTTGCTTTTCCTGCCTTTTACAATACTCACACCCATGCAGCAATGTCTTTGATGAGAGGAGTTTCTGACGATGATCCTCTTGATGTTTGGCTGTTTGAAAAGGTTCTCCCACTGGAAGATAGCTTAAATGAAGAGATGGTTTATTACGGCACCATGGTCTCAATGATGGAAATGGCAAGAAATGGAATAGCAGGTTTTATAGATATGTATTTCTTTTTGGATTCAGTAGCAGAGGCTGTGAAGGATTTTGGAATGAGAGCCTTGATAACAAGAGGATTGGTAGATGAAAATGGAGAAGACAATGGAAGATTAAAGGAAAATTTAGAATTTATTGAGAGGTGGCATGACTTTGATGGAAGGATATCTGGTGGTCTTGGGCCACATTCTCCATATTTATGTAGCAAGGGATATTTACAGAAGATATCTGCCGCTGCGAAGGAATATAATGTTCCTGTTCATATGCATCTTTACGAGAGTGCCTGGGAAAGGGATAAGTATGATGCAAAGGAAATTCTTGAATTTTTCAAGGATGTTAAGTTGATAATAGCTCATGCTGTTCAATTCAAAGAAAATGAACTGGAAGCTCTTTCAAGGGAAAATTTCTTTGTCTCCCACAATCCATCAAGCAATTTGAAACTTGGAAACGGCATTGCACCAGTAGCGGAGATGCTTAAAAAAGGTGTGAAGGTGACTGTAGGAACCGACGGTGCAGCCAGCAACAACACACTGGATATACTCCATGAGATGAGGCTTGCTGCTCTTATTCAGAAAGCAAAGAATCCGACAAATATGAAAGTAGAGGAAGTTTTAAACATGACAACAAAGGTTGCTGCAGAAGCATTTGGACTTAACGCTGGTGAAATAAAGGATGGTATGCTTGCAGATATAGTTATATTTGATACTTCAGATATCTCCTGCCTTCCTGTTGAAAACATTAAATCCCATATTGTTCATTCAAGATGTAAAGTTTTTGCAACAATGGTTGCAGGTCGGTGGATATATTACAATGGAATGTTTCCCACGATAAATGAAAGCGAGATCCTGTATAAGTTCAAGAAGCTTTCGCAGAAGCTTTTAAAAAAAGAAATAAGTGAAATTCATAGAAGCTCTATCTAAAAATATATGAATGTACAACAACCAGAGTAATAGGATTATCGACAAAGGCTATTTGGAGGGTGAGAGATGAAACTGTATTTAACATTTTTAGTAGCAGCGTTGGCTTTGATATTCGTTAAAAGTGCAGTGCCAATGACACTCTTTCCGTTCATTTCTATTGTTTTTGGATTTTATATACTTATTAAGGGGGCTGACGTTCTTGTTGAAGGTGCTGTTGCTATAGCCGAAAGAGCGGGAGTTTCAAAGCTTTTTATAGGTCTTTCTCTGGTGGCTATTGGTACGAGTGCGCCAGAACTTGCTGTTTCATTGGCTTCGGCTGTAAAAGGGTATGGTGGAATAGCTGTCTCAGATATTGTCGGAAGTAATATAGCAAATATATCGTTTTGTCTTGGATTCACCCTTCTTTTTGGTGCTCTTTCAATGAAAAGTACAACGAAAAAAGTAGAGATTCCGTTCCTTGTTTTAGTTTCTCTTTCTTTCTTTGCTATGCTTTTAAGAGAGGAGCCCGCTACAATTGTATGGAATGATGGTATTGTGCTTCTTTCAATATTTGTGATATTCGTTTATTACCTTATTAATATGGCAAAAAGTGATATGGAAGAACTTGAAAAGGAAGAGAATATTGATATTAAAAAAGCCGTTTTTATGGCTGGTGCAGGCCTGGTTGGTGTTATATTTGGTGGAGATATAACGGTTGATTCTATTGTGGAGATAGCGGATATGTTCCATTTAAGCAATTCTTTATTTGCTCTGACGGTAGTTGCGGTAGGTACATCACTCCCGGAGCTTGTTACATCTGTTACAGCAGCAAATAAAGGTCATACTGATCTGTCGGTTGGAAACATAGTAGGATCAAATGTAATGAACATACTTTTAATAATAGGTGTATCATCTATTGCTGGTAAGAGGCTCGTTGTGGATGTTGGTATGTACTGGGTAGATGCGACTTTTTTGCTGCTTACAAGCGTCATTCTGGCGATGATGGCTTTAAAGGGGAAGCTTAGAAGATACGACGGGATAATTTTACTAATCATCTATATAAGTTACATTTCCTTTGTCATATGGAGGAGGTGAAAAGATGGAAGGAACAACAATAATAGCTGTAAAGAAAGATGGCGAAGTTGTTATAGCTGGTGATGGTCAGGTTACCTTTGGAAATACAATTTTAAAAAGTAATGCCGTTAAGATAAGAGAACTCGGTGAAGGAAAAGTTGTTGCAGGTTTTGCAGGTTCTGTTGCTGATGCTCTCACCCTGTTTGAAAGATTTGAAGGAAAGCTGAAACAATGGGGGAGTAATGTTTTAAAGGCGGTTGTTGAGCTTGCAAAAGAATGGAGAACGGACAAGGTTTTAAGAAGGCTGGAAGCTTTTCTGCTGGTGGCTGATAAAGAGAGCATATACCTTGTTTCTGGAAGTGGAGAAGTTTTGCAACCAGATGATAATGTGATGGCAATAGGTTCTGGAGGGCCTTATGCACTGGCAGCAGCAAGGGCTCTTTTGAGACATACCGATCTATCGGCGGAGGAAATAGCAAGGGAGGCTATGAAGATAGCTTCAGAAATATGTATTTACACCAATGATAATATAATCGTAAAGAAGGTGGGAAAATGATGAATATAGAGAAAATGACTCCAAGAGATATTGTGAAGGAACTTGATAAGTATATAGTTGGACAGAATGAGGCAAAAAAGGCTGTAGCAATTGCAATGAGAAACAGAGTGAGACGGCAGAGACTGCCAGAAAAGTGGCAGAAGGAGATACTGCCGAAAAATATTTTGATGATTGGTCCAACTGGTGTAGGGAAAACAGAGATTGCAAGAAGACTCGCAAAGCTTTCTGGTTCACCTTTTGTAAAAGTGGAGGCAACAAGGTTTACAGAAGTTGGATATGTAGGGAAAAATGTTGATTCAATGATAAGAGATCTTGTTGGAATAAGTGTGAACATGGTCAAGTCTGAAGAAATGGAAAAAGTGAAAAAGAGGGCAGAAAGAATAGCAGAGGAGTTGATAATAGACTACATACTGGGAATTAGAAGGAAAAAGCCAGTTAACATCTTTGAAATGTTTATGGGACAGCAAAAACCGCCAGAAGTAGAACAGGAGGTGGTTGTAGAAAACGATTCAAGAAGAGAAGAGATAAGAAAAGCATTAAGGTCCGGGGAGCTTGATGAGAGAGAGATTGAGATAGAAGTTGAAGAAGCTGCTGTTCCCATGGTTATGATGGGCGGTGGAGGAGAATTTGAAGATCTCGGAATAGATCTTGGAAACATATTTGGTAATTTGCTTCCAAAAAGAAAAAAAAGGAGAAAGGTGAAGGTAAAGGAAGCCAAAAAGATATTAACTCAGATGGAAGCAGAGAGACTAATCGATATGGATAAGGTAATTCAGGAGGCTTTGGACAGAGCACAACATAGAGGGATAATATTTATTGATGAGATAGATAAAATAGCTTTCAGTGGTGGCACTGGCTCAGGCCCGGATGTATCAAGGCAGGGAGTTCAGAGGGATCTGCTCCCGATAGTTGAGGGTACAACAATAATGACAAAATATGGACCTGTGAGAACGGACTTTATACTCTTTATAGCAGCCGGGGCTTTTCACATGAGCAAGCCATCTGATCTTATACCAGAACTCCAGGGAAGGTTCCCAATAAGAGTGGAACTTGATCCTTTAACAAAGGAGGATTTTGTAAGAATCCTTACAGAACCAGAAAATGCCATTACAAAACAATACAAAGTTCTTCTTGAGACAGAAGGTGTTGAACTTGTGTTCACAGAGGACAGCATAGACGAGATAGCTTATGTTGCCTTTGATTTGAACCAACGCCTTGAAAACATAGGCGCAAGGAGACTCTACACTGTTATGGAAAAAGTGTTAGAAGATGTTTCCTTCTACGCTCCAGATATACCAGAAAAGAAAGTTGTAATAGATAGAAATTATGTTAGAGCAAAGGTAGAGAACATCGCAAAAGACGAGAATTTGAGTTCTTACATACTGTAAAGAGCCTTGTTGAATGAATTTTATCATTACCAGAATTTTGCGGTTTTTAATTTTGTTCTGCGTAAAGGTGGAGAAGAATAAAT
>JAGHBG010000159.1 GCA_021161105.1 Thermotogaceae bacterium
CCTGTTCCAACAGCAGCTTGACGATCGCTTTGCCGAGGAACCCACCGCCACCCGTGACCAGAACTCTCATCGCAACTGCTCCTCTGCCCAGACCACCAGCTTCTCACGAAAAATTTTAGCGTTGTGGCGGATATCGACAGGGAATTCGGGATGGATGAGAAAATCATGAATACTATTAGTTATTGAATACTTCTGCCCCAGCTCTTTCAGTTCAGAAATAAGTTGATCCACGGGATAATTATTCTGCTCTTCTTCCAGCTCGATACAGATCACCGCTCTGCGTGCCTCACCACGACCGACACCAACCAGTGCACTGCGTAACACCACGGGATGGGTATTAAAAATCGCCTCGCACGGAATGGTAAAGCAGGTTTCATGCGCTGTCACAACCCGGTGGGCCTTACGCCCGCAAAACCAGATGCGGCCGGCCGCATCACGATAACCGAGGTCGCCCATGCGGTGAAAAAACAGCCCCTCCTCTTCACCTGCAATTTTTGCCAGTCGCGTCGATTCATGACGGTTATAGTAACTCCGGGTCACCTGAGCCCCGCTGACAACAATCTCACCGATCTCACCGTCAGGGAGTTTCAGATCATCGTGCCACTGAGAGATTTCATCATCGCTGATCGAAATGATTTCAAGTCGAATTCCCGGGACCGGCTCACCAACGCAGACCCCCCGCCCCTTTTCTGTGGCAAAGCGGGTTTCACTCAAAATTGTCGCACTGCCAATGGAACAGACCGGCAACGATTCGGTGGCACCGTAGGGAGTAAAAACTTCAACACCGGGACGCACCATTGCCACAAAACGCTCCAGAACCACCGCTGGAACCGGGGCTCCGGCAGAAATCGCCCGTTTCAGCGTCGGCAACTGAATCTTCCGTTTTTCACCATACAGCCCGACCCGCCGGATCAGCGCCGGGGAACCGAACATTGTCGTCACATGGAAACGCTTAATCGCCGCAATAATTTTTTCGGGATCAACGGAACCGGGGCGGGTGAAATCCATCTCGGGAATCACCGACGTCATCCCCAACGACGGCGCAAACAATGCAAACAACGGGAATGTCGGCAGATCAATCTCACCGGGCTGGATCTGATAAACATCACGCAGTGCGTCAACCTGAGCACTGAAATTGCCGTGGCTGTAAACGGCACCTTTGGGAGCTCCGGTACTGCCACTGGTAAACAGAATCGCTGCCGTTTCATCACGATCAGGATTGACCGTCGCAAAAGGATGGTCCGCGGCAAAAGGTGCAATCAGTCGCTCCAGAGTCGTTCCACCCCAGAACAATTTACGTCCGACCGTGAGGATTGTCCTGATTGTCCCCTTCCCCCAGCCAAGGACCAGCCGGGCGATTTGTGCTTTGGGAATTCCGATAAACGCTTCGGGCTCCGCTTCAGCAAGACACACCTTGAGGTTTTTAACCCCCATACCGGGATCAATAAGAATCGGGACAGCCCCCACCTTGAACAGAGCAAAGGTCAGAGCAAAGAAATCGATGCTCGGCTTCACCATCAACACGGTACGGACACCGTGACCGATGCCAATTGATTGCAGTCCAGCAGCGATCCGGTTACTCAGCTGATCGAGTTCACGATAACTTAATGTCTGGTAAACAGGCTGATTGTTACTGTCGTGGGCGTAAGGGAAATGGACTGCCGCGGTATCGGGTTGACGGGCAGCCATAAGCGGCAAATGGGCAGCGACATTGTAGTTTTTCTCCACCGCCATCGGTTATTTTCCAGACGATCTGAGAGGATGATCACTGAGAAATTGTGAGATCAGCGGAATGACGTCATCCTTCGCATCTTCAAGGATGTAGTGCCCACAGTCAGGGAACGAATGGAGATCCGCCTGTGGGAAATGGCGCCGCCATTCACTGAGGAATTTACGATCAAAAACAAAATCTTTCTCGCCCCAGCAGATACACATCGGGATGTCAGAAAACTTTACTAACGACGCTTCAACTTGGCTGATCAGTTCATAACCGGGATCTTCAGGTTTCAGCGGGATATCCTGGACAAAACGTAATGTCGCAATCCGGTTCTGCCAGTTATTATAGGGGCTACAATAGAGATTCTGTAATTCCAGAGGCATCCGCTTGCGCTTGCAACCGACCCACGCCGCCCCACGGGCAAACATGTTCAGCCCCCGGACTAGAAATGTCCCTAAGCCGGTATCCCGACAGATCTTCAACCCCAGCGGAAACGATTTCATCTCCGGCAGATGGAAAGCTGCTGTGTTGAGGATCACCAGCCGGACAATCTTTTCGGGATGCCGACTCGCCCACGCCATCCCGATCATGCCACCCCAGTCGTGTACCACCAGCGTCACTTTATCCCCGATACCTAGATGCTCAAGCAAAGCATCGAGGTCATCGACCCGCCGTTTCAGCGTATAGGAGTATCGAGAATCATCAGGCTTATCGGAAAGACCACAGCCGATATGATCAGGAACAATCACCCGGTAGTTGTTCCGCAGCTCTTTGGCAAGATCACGGTAATAAAATGACCACGA